>JBKJMY010000177.1:0-11298 GCA_046596115.1 Arenimonas sp. | reverse complement strand
CCTCGGCTTTGATGCATCCGAACATCCGGTGGTGCTGCAACTGGGCGGCAGCGAGCCCGAGGCACTGGCCCAAGCCACCCGCATTGGCGCCGACTGGGGCTACGACCAGGTCAACCTCAATGTGGGTTGTCCCTCGGACCGCGTCCAGGCCGGCCGCTTTGGCGCCTGCCTGATGAAGGAACCTGCTCTGGTCGCCGACTGCGTGGCCGCGATGCGCGCCGCCGTGTCGATCCCGGTGACGGTGAAGTGCCGGCTCGGCGTGGACGAGCAGGAGGACTACGAGGCCTTCGTCGCGTTCGTGGATACGGTCGCGCAAACCGGCTGCACGCACTTCGTCGTGCACGCGCGCAAGGCCTGGCTCAGCGGCCTGTCACCCAAGGAGAATCGTGAGATTCCGCCATTGCGTTACGACTGGGTGCACCAGCTCAAGCGCGAGCGTCCGGCGCTGCAGATCACCCTCAACGGTGGATTGACGACGGTGGAGGACAGTCTCGCGCAGCTGCCGCATGTGGATGCCGTGATGCTGGGTCGGCTTGCCTACCACGAGCCTTACAAGCTGCATCTGCTCGATTGCGCGTTGTCTTCTCGCCCGACATTGACGCGCGAGGAACTGCTGCACGCCTATTTGCCCTATGTCGCCGACCAGTTGCATGCCGGCGTGGCGCTCAAGCACATCACCCGGCATATCCTCGGCCTGTTCCATGCGCAGCCGGGCGGCCGTGCGTTCCGCCAGGTGCTCAGCGAGGGCGCACCACGCGCCGATGCCAGCCTGTCCTTGCTCGAGCGCGCGCTCGTGCCGACGCGCTCGCTTGCCGGCGAGGCCGCCTGACCCGTGCCATCCTGCCACTCCAGTCCACCCCACACTGACCCACAGTCGCTCCGTATGCTGACTTGCAGCTTCGCCCTATGCTGACCCGCGACCCTGCCGAGTTTTTTGCGTTCGCGCGCTCGCTGCCCATCCGCAGCGAAGGCGTGACCGCCAAGGCCGCCTTCCTGGTCGCGCCCGAGCAGTTCCAGCTCGCCGCGCAATCAGCCAGCGACAACCACTACATGGACCTCGGCGTTGCGGTGGATCCACTGCGCGCGGCCGCCCAGCATCGCGGCCTGCAGCAGGCCATGTCGGCGACCCTGCCAACCATCTGCTTTCCCGGTGATGCCGCCACGCCCGATGCCATCTTTCCGAACAATGTGTTCGCGACCATGCCCGGCGTGCTGGTCCTTGGCCACATGCGCCATCCGGTGCGGCAAGCCGAGCGCGAGCGCGGTGACATCCGCGGATTCTTCCGCGACAGCCTGGGCTATGCGGAACGCGACCTCGGCCTGCAGCCGGGAATCTGTGAGCTCACCGGCTCGCTGGTGATCGACCACGCGCGCGGCATCGGCTACTGCGGATTGTCGGAACGCTGCGACGCGATCGGCGCGCAGGCGATGCTGGATGCCTTCGGCTTGCGCGCGCTGCTGGCATTTGACCTGGCGCCCGGCGAATACCACACCAATGTCGTACTCAGCGTGCTGGCCGGGCGCGCGGTGGTGCTATCGCCCGACGGCTTCGCCGAGGCCAACATCGCCGAGGCCATCGCCGGCTTTTACGCGCCGGCGACCGTCCGGCTGACGCCGGTCCAGAAGCAGGCATTCGCGGCCAACTGCCTGGCCCTGTCGCCTGGGGAGGTGTTCATGAGCGAAGGAGCACAATGCAACATGACCGATGCGCAGCGTGAAACATTGCACAATGCCGGCTTCCGGGTTCGAGCTATCGCGCTGGACGAACTGGAAAAAGCCGGTGGATCGCTTCGCTGCTGCGTCGCCGAACTCTATTGACCTGGCGCCGATCTCGTTCAGGTTCATATCGGATTCACTGCACCGACAGCAGACTACGAGGCATCCAAGCCATGTATCGCCCTGTAATTCCCCGGAAAATCGCCCCAATGACCCGCAATCGCCCCCTGTGCCAGGCCACGCTCCTGCTCCTGCTCTTGGCGGGTTCGGCGGCCGCCTGGGCGCAGTCCCCGGGCGACAACCCGCCCAAGGACCGCTCGCAGGCCAAGGCACAGCGGGAGGACCTGCCCGATGCAGTCCGCCGGGTCGAGCGGGAAACCGGGGGCGAGGTGCTGCGGGCTGAGCCGATGCAGCGCGATGGCCGCGAGGTCTACCGACTCAAGGTACTGACCGCCGATGGTCGGGTGCGGGTCCTGCAGGACGACCCCAACGCGCCACGCGATGACCGGCAGCGCAACGACACCGAGCAAGACAACGGCCGGGGCAATTCGGATCGTCGCAATTCGGATCGTGCTGGTTCGGATCAAGGCAATTCAAATGGCAACGGCAGTGGCAAGGAAAAACGACCGTCCAGGGATCCGGACGGGGAACCGAAACAGTTCTGATCCGGCAACTGCCAGGATCGGCAAGGAGTCGTCATGCGTATTTTGCTGGTCGAAGATGAAGCGCCGCTGCGAGAGACCCTCACCGCCCGACTGAAGCGCGAAGGCTTCGCGGTGGATTCCGCCGCCGATGGCGAGGAAGGCCTGTATCACGGGCGTGAGTTGCCGTTCGATGTCGGCGTGATCGACCTCGGCCTGCCCAAGATGTCGGGCATGGACCTGGTGCGCACGCTGCGCCAGGAAGGCAAGAAATTCCCGATCCTCATCCTGACCGCGCGTTCGAGCTGGCAGGATAAGGTCGAAGGCCTGAAGGCCGGCGCCGATGACTACCTGGTCAAGCCCTTCCACGTTGAGGAATTGCTCGCGCGAATCAATGCGCTGCTGCGCCGTGCGGCCGGATGGAGCAAGCCGGCGCTGGATTGTGGCCCGGTGAGCCTGGACCTGTCGGCACAGACGGTCAGCGTCAACGGCTCGGGCGTGGACCTGACCTCATATGAGTACAAGGTCCTCGAGTACTTGATGTTGCATGCGGGCGAATTGGTGTCCAAGGCCGACCTTACCGAACACATCTACCAGCAGGACTTCGACCGGGATTCGAACGTACTGGAAGTCTTCATCGGTCGGCTTCGCAAGAAGCTCGATCCCGAAGGTGAACTCAAGCCAATCGAGACAGTGCGTGGCCGCGGTTATCGGTTCGCGATCCCACGCAGCGAATAAGGCCTTGCCTTCAGCGCGTCGTGCGCTGTCGTTGCATGCGCGCCAGCTGCTGGCGGCGAGCCTCGGGCTCGTCGCCTTCCTTGGCTTGACCGGGATTGCCCTCGACCAGGCGTTCCGCGACACTGCCATCAGCAACTTGCACGAGCGCCTGCAGAACGATGCCTATGCCTACCTGCGCGATTTCGAATTCACCCGCAACGGCGAGCTGATCGAGCCTCCGGACTCGCAGGCGCCTGATTCGCGTTTCCTGCAACCTGGCAGCGGCCTGTACGCGCTTGCACGCGGTCGCGCCTTCCGCTGGAACTCGCCGTCTGCGCTTGGCCGCCAACTGCCCGAGCCGGAGATGCTCAAGCAGGGCGAGCAGCGTTTCGAGGACAAGCCGCTGCGTTTCATCGACAGCGATGGCGTGGCGCACTACGTGTACCGCTTCAGCAATGGCCTGGCCTGGGAACAGGGCGAGACCGGCAAGGAAAGCACGGTCACGCGCTTTACCATCGCGGTCTACGAAGATGCCGAGCAACTCGAGCGCCAGGTCGGGGTCTTTCGCCGATCGCTGTGGGGTTACCTCGGGCTTGCCGCGGCGTTGCTGCTGGTCATGCAGATGGCCGTGCTGCGCTGGAGCCTGGAACCGCTGCGCGACCTGGAAAAGGAATTGTCGCGAGTGCGCCGTGGCGTGAGCGAGCGGCTGTCGGGCGAGCATCCGCCCGAGCTGCAGCAGATCACCGACAGCATCAATGGCCTGATCGAGAGCGAGCAGTCGCACCTCGGGCAGAGCCGCAACACCCTGGCCGACTTGGCGCACAGCCTGAAGACGCCGCTGGCCGTGTTGCGCTCACACATGGATTCGGAGGCGCCGGAAGCCGAACTGCGAGGCGAGGTGGGTGCGCAGGTGCAGCGGATGTCGGAAATCGTGTCCTACCAACTTTCGCGCGCGGCCCGCAGCGGACACGCACTGTTCTCTGCGCCGATCGCCATCGAGGCGCGTGCCGAAGAGATCGTCAACAGCCTGGAAAAGGTCTATCACGGCAAGGGCGTGGTCTGCGAATTCGAGTTCGATCCCGAGGCCAGCTTCTACGGCGAGTTGGGCGACCTGCAGGAATTGCTCGGCAACCTGCTGGAGAACGCTTTCAAATGGAGCCAGCAGCGCGTCCTGCTGACCGCGCGCGTTGAGCCGGCAGCTGGCAACAGCCGGCCGGGGGTGTTCATTTCGGTCGAAGATGATGGCGAGGGCATCGAGCCGGATCAGGTCGAGCACCTGCTGCAGCGGGGTGTGCGCGGCGACGAGCGCGTGCAGGGCCACGGCATCGGCTTGGCGATCGCGCAGGATATCGTGCACGCCTATCGCGGTGAGCTGAAGGTGGAGCGTTCGAGCGAGTTGGGCGGCTCACGCTTCTCGGTGCGCTTCCCACCGGTCATCTGAACCTGTTAGCGGATCATCCCCGGCAACAGCGAATGCCAACGCGGAAGGTGCGGCGTGGCCGCGCGTGCCGGGGCGATCACCGGATGGGATTGCGCAGGATCCGTATCAGGCGCGGCGGCGGGAGATTGGGTCTTGCCTGATTTCGCCGTGGCATCGGCGGTATCGTCGCCCACGGTAGGGGTGCCCGCAATCGCTGCGGAAGCAAACAGGACCAGACAGAGGATCAGCAGCAGACGGTGCATCGGTGCGCTCGACGAGTTGTAGTTGCGGGGTCAGATGCCCCGGATGGGCAAACGGTTGCACTCGCAAGTTTAGACTGGAAGCTCGAGCCGCGCATGGGCTTGTTGCGCCGCAGCATGGCCGGCATCGTTTGCATCGGGCAGAATCGGGACGGATGAATGTCGTTGCCCCGGGTCGCCCAAGACCACGTATCCGCGGTCCCGCGCTTCGGCGCGCCCTGATCGCGGGCGCGCGCCGGGTCATTGCAGACCGGGAAGTCCTGAACAAAATCAATGTCTTTCCGGTCCCGGACGGGGACACCGGAAGCAATCTTGCCTTTACCCTGGGCGGGGTGCTGACCGGCGCCCTGAGCCGGCGCACGGCCGGGGCCGGTGCGCTGATGCGCCAGGTGGGCGAAGACGCGATTGACGGCGCGCGCGGCAATTCGGGCGCGATCCTGGCGCAGTTCTTCACCGGCGTTGCCGAGCGGCTCGGTGACCTGGTCGCGATCGATCCGGCGGACTTTGCCGAAGCGGTACGCGCAGGTTCGGCGTCCGCGCGGCAGGCACTGTCGGAGCCGCGCGAAGGCACCATCCTCAGTGTGATCAGTGCGTTCGCCGACAAGCTCGATTCGACGCCGGGCATCGTCGATGTGCGGCGCTGGTTCGCGCCGGCATTGGCGCATGCGCGTCGCGCCCTTGCCGATACACCGCGGCAGCTGGCGGTGTTGCAACGCGCTGGCGTTGTGGACGCCGGCGCGCAGGGATTCGTGGACCTGCTCGAGGGCATCGAGGAGTTCATGCAGAGCGGTCGCACCGACGCCTATGGCGCGATCGAGGACGAACTTGCCGACCTGGAAGCGGCTGAGTTGCACGAGGAGATCCTCGAGGCCGACCCCGAGCATCGCTGGTGCAGCGAATGCCTGCTGCTGGGCGGTGGCCTCGATCGCGCCGGCCTGCGTGCCGCGGTCGGCGAGCTGGGCGCATCGTGCGTGGTGATCGCCGGTTCGCAAACGCGGGTGCGATTGCACGCGCACGTGGCTGATCCGCAGGCGTTGTTCAACCTGGCGGCCACCTTCGGCCGCGTCGAATCCACCAAGGCCGATGACATGCGCGCGCAGGCGCGCACGGCGGCCGGTGGCGGGTCGGTGGCCATCATCACTGACAGTTCGGCTGACATGCCCGAGGGCCTGGCCGACGCGCTGAACATCCATATGGTGCCGTTGCGGCTGAATTTTGGCGACCAGGATTACCTCGACAAGGTGAGCCTGAGCCCGAGCGAGTTCTACCGGAAACTGCGCGAGGAAGTGGTGTTGCCGCGCACCAGCCAACCGCCGCCAGGGGATTTCCGCCGGCAGTTCGAGTTCCTGCTTTCGCACCATCCCAGCCTGGTGTACGTGGGCGTGTCACGCGCGGTGTCCGGCACCATCCAGTCGGCCGAGACCGCCGCGCAGCGCGGCCATCCCGAGCGTACCCACGTATTCGACTCCGCCAATGCGGCGGGTGGACTCGCACTGCTCACCATTGCAGCTGCCGAAGCGGCGCAGCGTGGCATGCAGGCCGACGCGATCATTGCGCTGCTCGAGGAACTGCGGCCGCGCACGCTGACCTGGGCGATGACCCGCGACCTGACCATGGCCGTGCGCGGTGGACGCTTGCCGATGTGGACCAAAGTGCTGGTGCAAGGGATTGGATTGACGCCGGTGGCCAAGGTCACGCCCGCGGGCAAGCTGAGCCTGTCGGGGGCGCTGGTCGGCAAGAAGGGCGCGATCGAGCGCTTCGCCAGCCACATCGCCCGCCGGGTCGATCACAACCTGCGCTGGCGCATCATCGTCGGCCATTGCGACTCGGCCGACGATGGCCAGCGCCTGCTCGATGCACTGCGTGGCAAACTCGATTGCGCGCAGGGCTGGCTGGTGGAAACCGGGCCGGCAGTCGGTGCCCATGCCGGCCCCGGCGCCCTGGTCGCCTCGCTGCAACCCGCGCCCTGAGCCGCGAATCGCGGTGCCGATGGCCGATAATGTCGCGATGCTGATCGCGCTCGCCCTGGTCGTGCTGTCCTATCTGCTCGGTTCGCTGTCGGGCAGCCTCCTGCTCGGCCGGATTCGCGGCGTGGACATCCGCGCGTCAGGCAGTGGCAATGCCGGCGGCACCAATGCGCTGCGCACGCAAGGTGCGTGGTTCGCGCTGGGCACGGTGGCGATCGACATCGGCAAAGGCGCGCTGGCGGCCTGGATCGGAACGCGCTTCACGCCGGCCGGGCTATCTGCAGTCTGGCCTTGGGCGTGCGCATTTGCGGCAACACTCGGCCACGTCTGGCCGATTTTCCACGGCTTCCGCGGCGGCAAGGGGGCGGCAACGCTGGTCGGAGGATTGGCTGTACTGTGGCCGCAGTGCCTGCTGGCAACCTTCCTGGTGTGGGCGTTGGCGCTGGTGCTCGGCGGCTACGTCAGCCTGGCGACCATGCTGGCCGGCATCAGCCTGGTGCCGCAGGCCCTGCTTGCCGGCGATGAGCGATGGCGCCTGGGCTATGCGGTGCTGGTCGCGATCTTCCTGGTGTTCACCCATCGCGCCAACATCGCGCGCTTGCGCGCTGGTACCGAGTCGCGCTTCGAACGCGTGCGCGTGCTGGCGCGTTGGCTCGAACGCAAGGCGCGATCATGAGTCTCCAAGTGGCGGCCATGAACACCGACGCGTTCGATGCCGCGCAGCTGCTGGCCCGCCTGCCCGAAAGCGCGCGCTCGCAGATTGCCGCTTTGCATGTCGCAGTCGAGACCACGTCCACGCAGGCCGATGCGCTGGCGGCGCCGACGCCTTCGCAAGGCTGCGCGATTTTCGTCGCCGACCGGCAGTCGGCCGGGCAGGGGCGGCGCGGTCGCGCCTGGATTTCGCCCGCTGGCGCCAACATTTACCTGAGTGTGTCGCGGCGTTTCTCGCACGGCCTGCAGACCCTGTCCGGGTTGTCGCTGGTTGCCGGTTTGGCTGTGGTCGAAGCGCTGCAGGCAATGGGTGTGGAGCAAGTCGGCCTGAAGTGGCCGAACGACCTGGTTGCCAACGGCAGGAAACTCGGCGGGCTGCTGGTGCAGGGCCGCGCGGAAGGCAGCGCGAGTGCTGCGGTCATCGGCCTTGGGCTCAATGTGCGCATGCCCACGGATGCAGCGGCGGCCATCGAGCAACCCTGGTGCGACCTGGCGTCGCTTGGGCACGACATTCCGCGCGTAGACATCGCGGCGGGCGTGATCGCGCAACTGGTCGCTGCGCTTGCGCAATTCGATGCCGAGGGCCTTGCGCCATTCCTTCCGCGCTGGTCACGACTCGACGCGTTCCGCGGGCGCGAAGCGCGCGTGCTTGATGGCACCAACGTGGTGTCGGGTACCGTGCTCGGCATTGATGCCAACGGCGCGCTGCGCATGGCCGTCGCCGGCGATGGTGGCGAGCGCGTGTTCCATGCCGGTGAACTGAGCTTGCGACCGGCATGAGCGACTGGCTGCTCGACCTTGGCAATACGCGGCTGAAGCTGGCGCCGCTCGATGTCGCGCGGCAAGCTGCGCGCCAAGCCATCGCGCAAACCGATGTGCAAGCTATCGCGCATCCAGACATGCTGGGCCATCTTGCATCGCATCCGGTGATTGCGCGCGGCGACCGCGCATGGCTGGCCTCCGTGGCTCCCGAGCCCCTGACCGCGTCGCTGGTGCTGCTGCTCGAGTCGCAAGGCATCGCGGTGGTGCGCGTCCGGACGCATCCGCAGGAAGGCCGCCTGCGCATTGCCTACGCCGATGCCGATACGCTCGGGGTGGATCGCTTCCTGGCGCTGCTGGCGGCGAGTCATCGCGACGATGGCCCCTGGTTGCTGGTGTCGGCGGGTAGCGCGTTGACCGCTGATGTGTTGGCGGCTGATGGCCAACATCTCGGCGGCGTGATTGCGCCATCGCCTATTCATGCGCGGGCCGCATTGGCGGAACGATTCCCCGCGCTCGATGTACCCATGGGTCGCGCTGGGGCGCTCGGCAAAACCACCGCCGATGCAATCGCAGCCGGCATCGCGCACGCGGCCTGTGGCTTGGTGGAGCGCGTGCTGCACGCCGCGCGACAGCAACTGGGCAGCGAACCACTCGTGCTGCTCAGCGGTGGTGATGCCGGGGCGCTGACCGGCGTCGCCGCGCCGCGCCTCGAGGCCGCGCCTGCGCTGGTGCTCGAGGGCCTGGCTGCGTACGCACGGGCGAGGTCGGCCTGATGCTGTTGCGCGTACTGATCGTGCTGCTGGCCTGCATGAACCTTGGCGTTGCCCTGTGGTGGGGGCTGCATCGCGATCCCGCGCCGATGCCACAAGCCGCAGCGCCGGCCGGTGTGGGTTCACTCGTCCTGCTGGGTGAAACATCGCGGCCGCAAGTCTCCGACGCGGCTGAACTCAGCAGCGAGCCCGAGCCGCCGCTTGCCGCCGGAAGCGCCTGCATCAGCCTGGGCCCGTTCGACGACGCGGTGGCACTGCGCACGGCGATGAATACCTTGCTGCCCAAGGTCGAGCGCATCCAGTACCGCGAAGTCGCCGCGACCGTGCTCAAGGGCTATCGGGTGTTCCTGCCGCCGGCATCCAACCATGCCGAGGCTCTGGAAGTGGCGCGCACGTTGTCCGCGCGCGGTATTTCCGATTACTACGTGGTGACTGCGGGCGACCAGAAAGACAGCGTGGCGCTGGGCAACTTCCGCGATCTCGCCAATGCCACTGCCCGTCGAGACGCCATGACCGCGCTCGGCTTCACGCCGTCGGTGGAAGCACGCACCGAACCGGCAACCCAGTGGTGGATCGACCTGGCCGCGATGCCCGGCTTCGACTGGAAAGCCGTGCTGCCGCAGCCTGCCAGCAGCACGCTGGCGGCGACCAACGCACCGTGTCGCTGAACTTGCGGGTGCGAAGGACCCGATGCCGCGATAGAATCGCGGCCATGCCGGCATAGCTCAGTTGGTAGAGCAACCGCCTTGTAAGCGGTAGGTCCCCAGTTCGAATCCGGGTGCCGGCACCAAACAGGGGTTTCATGGCATCCCAAGCCAACCCCAAAAAGCCGAAAAACCCGCGCTCACCGGGTTTTTTTATGCCAATAGCGTATGCCCACCTGCGCTCAGTCATCTTGGTTTGTCATTTTGATACGATCCAACATATCGTGATGAGTCAGCGCTTTCAATTTGGGGGTTGTGACGATGAACTTCACCGCAAAACTAGCCACTGGCCTGCTCCTCGCCAGTCTTGCACCCTATGTAGCGCCGGCCATGGCGCAGCAGGTCCCGATCAAACAGCGGCCGATCCGGCCGAGCATCAAGTTGCCTGGCTCGCTCCTTGGGGGGAATGATCAGAACCAATGGGTCCAGTGCGCTGTTGGCGCCATCTATGTCTGGTGGAACCCGGCTTGGCCCGCTCCGTTCAACACTGCGGCGCATGCCCAGGCCGTTTGCAATACCTTCTACGGGGGTGTTGGTGCGAACCAGACTGCCCCGACTTCCGGCGGCCCGTCGAATACGCCGGGCCAGTTCAATCCGACGTACACCTATCCGCCTTTTTTGTTGACGAACGGCGTGGTCACTCCCGGGGGACTCGCCATGATGCCGTACGATGTACCGATCGATCCCGCGATCGCAAATGCACAGGCGCCTGTCTTCCCGCCGGTGGCGGCGACATACAACGTCGGCCAGGTCTTAAAATGCGGCACCGCGCAAAGCGGCGGCCTCTATGTGTTGAATCTGAACACCGGCACCGCGCTATGGAGTGTGAAGGGTCCGAATTACCCTGCCGCCATTCCGTCCATTGCTTACTCGAACGTTGCCTGGCCAACCAATCTCGTCACTGGCGCCGCGTGGATCAGCGCGAGCACCGACGAAATGGCGCAGCCCAACGGGGGATATCTGTTTTCAACAGACTTCACCGTGCCGACCGGGGCCGGTGCGACATCGGTTAGCGTTGCGGGCAAGTTTCTAGCCGACAACCAGGCGGTCATTTTCATCGACGGCATCCCGGTTTCGACATCGCTGGGCCAACCAATGTTTGGCTTCTACCCGGCGGCGCTCACCAGCTTCTATTACGCTCTGCCAAGCGCAAATCCCGGCATACACAAGATTCAAATCCTTGTCAGGAATCTGGACGGTCCAACGGGGCTCAGGGCCGAGGTCACGGTACGCAGGACATGCGCCCTGACCTGATCCGAGGCAACGGTGATCAGTGATGTCATGCGCTCTTTGACGAATTGATTGCGGTACTAGTCATGGATCCTCTAACGGCGGGCAATCCAAAAAAAGCCAAGGCGGCTGGTGCCTAGCGCGAGACTCAGCCGACACTCCAAGGATGTGGCACATGCGTATGTACAAGGCGTGGTTAGTGATGTTGACACTGTGCGCAAGCACCGTCGGTCATGCACAACAGGTTACCACCATCGCGCAAAACATCATTTTGCCGCTGGGTATCGCGGTGGACGCCTCGCAGACGGTTTATGTCACCAATCGCCAGGCGCACAACATCACCAAGATCGCGCCTGATGGCAGTTTGTCGGTGTTTTCCAGTGCCTACAACGGATTGGTG
>JBKJMY010000132.1:0-19705 GCA_046596115.1 Arenimonas sp. | reverse complement strand
TCCTGGAGCTGAAGGAGACCATCAACACGATGGTCGGCCAGCTCAATGGCTTCGCTGCCGAGGTGACTCGCGTGGCACGCGAAGTCGGCACCGAGGGCAAGCTCGGTGGCCAGGCCGAGGTGACCGGCGTGTCCGGCGTGTGGAAGGAGCTCACCGACAACGTCAACTCGATGGCGACCAACCTCACCACCCAGGTGCGCGGCATCGCCAAGGTGGTGACCGCGGTTGCCACCGGCGACCTGCAGCAGAAGCTGACGGTGGAGGCCAAGGGTGAAATCGCGGCCCTGGCCGACACCATCAACGGCATGACCGACACGCTCGCCATCTTCGCCGACCAGGTGACCACGGTGGCGCGGGAAGTCGGCGTCGAAGGCCGCCTCGGCGGCCAGGCGCACGTGCCCGGCACGGCTGGCATCTGGAAGGACCTCACAGCCAACGTGAATCGCCTTGCGGCCAACCTCACCACCCAGGTGCGCGCGATCGCCGAAGTGGCGACCGCGGTGACCCAGGGTGACCTGACGCGCTCCATCCAAGTGGATGTGCGCGGCGAGGTTGCCGACCTCAAGGACAATATCAACGCGATGATCGGCAATTTGCGCGGCACCACCGAGCGCAATCGCGAACAGGACTGGCTGAAGACCAACCTGGCCAAGTTCAGCGGAATGATGCAGGGCCAGCGCGACCTGATCACCCTCGGCCGCATGTTGTTGTCCGAGCTGGCGCCATTGGTGAATGCCCAGCAGGGCTTGATCTACGTGGTGGACCCGGATGCCTCGGCGACCCGGTTGCACAAGTTGGCCGGATACGCGGACGCGCACCAGGACCAGGCCAGGGAAGTCCGCTTTGGCGAGGGCCTGGTGGGCCAGTGCGCCGCGCAGCGGGAGATGATCGTGCTGCACGACGTGCCGCCAGAGGCGGTGCATATCCAGTCCGGGCTGGTCAGCGCCAAGCCGCGTAGTGTCGTGGTGCTTCCAGTGTTGTTCGAAGGCGAGGTGAAGGCGGTGATCGAGCTCGCCTCCCTGCACGAGTTCACCGATTCGCACCGTGCCTTCCTGGAGCAGCTGACCGGTTCAATCGGCATCGTGCTCAATACGATTGCCGCAACCATGCGTACCGAGACCCTGCTCTCGCAGTCCCAGCAGTTGGCCGGCGAGCTGCAGTCGCAGCAGACCGAACTGCAGACAACCAACGAGGAGCTGGCGCTGAAAGCGAAGCTGTTGGCCGAGCAGAACGCCGAGGTGGAGCGCAAGAACCAGGAAATCGAGCATGCCCGACGGGCGGTGGAGGAGAAGGCGGCCGAACTGGCGCTCACTTCGCGCTACAAGTCAGAGTTCCTTGCCAACATGTCGCACGAGCTGCGCACGCCGCTCAATTCGATCCTGATCCTTGGCCAGCAGCTCGCGGACAACCCGGAAGAAAACCTCAACGTCCGGCAGGTCGAGTTCGCCAAGACCATCCATGCCGCCGGCACCGACCTGCTCAACCTGATCAGCGACATTCTCGACTTGTCGAAGATCGAGTCGGGCACGGTGACGGTGGAGAACGAGGACATCCCGTTCACTCACCTGCGCGACTCGATCGAGCGCAGCTTCCGCCACGAGGCCGAGCGGCGCGGGCTCAGTTTTTCGGTGCAGTTCGACAACGAGCTTGGCCGCGCGATCAATACCGACTCCAAGCGCCTGCTGCAGATCGTCAAGAACCTGCTTTCCAACGCGTTCAAGTTCACCGAGAAGGGCAGCGTACGGTTGCATGCACGCGTGGCCACCGATGGCTGGAGCCCGGACCACGCGGTCCTGGGCACGGCGCAGACTGTGGTTGCGATCGAGGTCCACGATACCGGCATCGGCATCTCGGGCGAGAAGCAGAAGATTGTTTTCGAGGCCTTCCAGCAGGCCGACGCCGGCACCGCGCGCAAGTATGGCGGCACGGGCCTGGGCCTGGCGATCAGTCGTGAACTGGCTGGTGCGCTGGGTGGCGAGATGCGGCTCGAGAGCCGGCCCGGTTCCGGCAGCACGTTCACGCTTTACCTGCCGCTGCAATACAGCTCGCCAGTCGAGAACAGCCAATCGGCCGGCTATTCGCCGCATCGGATGGATCCGGCTCGCGCCGCGAGCCCGCCCAAACTGCATCCAGTCGAAGAGGTCGAAGACGATCGCGCGATCGTGGTTCCCGGCGAGCTGTCATTGCTGATTGTCGAGGACGACCTGCACTACGCCGGAGTGTTGCGCGACCTTGCCCGGGCCTCGGGCTTCCGTACCCTGGTGGCCCAGCGCGGCGCCGACGCCCTGCGCCTTGCCCACGACTACCTGCCGTCAGCCATCACGCTGGATATTTTCCTGCCGGACATGCTCGGCTGGACGGTGCTCGCACGGCTGAAGCAGGATTCGGCCACCCGGCACATCCCGGTCCAGATCCTCACCATCGAAGAAGAGCGCCACCACGGCATGGAGCGCGGCGCGTTCTCCTACCTGGCCAAGCCGGCGACCACCGAGACGATCGAGGCCGCGCTGGAGAGGATCAAGCAGTTCTCCATGCCGCGGGTGAAGAAGCTGCTGGTAGTGGAGGACGATGATGTCGCGAGCATGAGCATCGACGAGCTGATCGGGCATGACGACGTGGAAATCACGAGGGTCAGCACCGGGGCCGAGGCTTTCGAGCAGATGCGCACCGGCGCCTTCGACTGTGTGGTGCTGGACCTGCGCCTGCCGGACATGGATGGCTTCGACCTGCTGGATATGGTGCGGGAAGAGACTGCCCTGCGCGACCTGCCGATCGTCGTGTTCACCGGCAAGGACCTGAGCGCCGAAGAGGAAGTTCGGCTGCTCAAGGTGGCCAAGAGCATCATCATCAAGGGCGTGCAGTCGCCCGAACGCCTGCTCGACGAGACCGCGCTGTTCCTGCATCGGGTCGAAGCCAACCTGCCGCCGGCCAAGCGCGAGATGCTGCGTGCACTGCACCAGTCCGACGAGTCGTTGGCCGGCAAGAAGGTGCTGGTGGTGGACGATGATGTCCGCAACATCTTCGCGATCAGCAGTGTCCTGGAGCGGCACGGGATGCATGTCATCACTGCAAACAACGGCCAGGAGGCCATCGTCAAGGTCGAGTCCGAGGGTGGCTTGGCGATGGTGCTGATGGACATCATGATGCCGGGGATGGACGGCTACGAAACGATCCGCGAGATCCGCGAGCGGCCTCAGTTCCGCATGTTGCCGATCGTCGCGCTCACCGCCAAGGCGATGAAGGGCGACCGTGAGAAGTGCATCGAGGCCGGCGCATCGGATTACATCGCCAAACCCGTGCATACCGACCAGCTGCTGTCGCTGCTGCGCCAATGGCTACACCGTTGAGCGCCGCCGTGGCCATGCCTGAGCACGGGCCCGCCAACATCCTGCTGGTGGATGACAACCCCGCGCGCCTGCTCAGCTACCGCGCGATCCTGGCGCCGCTCGGGGAGAACCTGATCGAGGCGAACTCGGGGACCGAGGCGCTGCGCCGGGTGATGGAGGTCGAGTTCGCGGTGATCCTGCTTGACGTCAACATGCCCGGCATGGACGGTTTCGAAACCGCCAGCCTGATCCACCAGCATCCGCGATTTGCCAAGACGCCGATCATCTTCGTGTCGGCGGTGAACGTCAGCGAGCTGGATCGCCTGCAGGGTTACAAGCTCGGTGCCGTGGACTACGTGATGGTGCCGATCATCCCGGAGATCCTGCGCAGCAAGGTGGTGGTGCTGGCCGAGCTGTACCGCAAGCGCATGGAACTGCAGAGCCTCAATGGCCGGCTGGAAGTGGCCAATGAGGATCTTGCCCAGGCCAATGCCGCGCTGCAGGCGGAAAAGGCCAGCGAGGTACACAAGCTCAACCAGTCGCTCAGCGCCTCCAATGCCGAGCTGGAACGGATCAACCGCAGCCTGCAGCGCGAAATCCATCAGCGCGGCAAGGTCGAGGACCAGTTGCGCCTGGCTGATCGGCGAAAGGACGAGTTCCTGGCTACGCTCGCTCACGAGCTGCGCAACCCGCTCGCGCCAATCCAGAGCGCGCTCAATGCGCGCAAGCTTGGCAAGGGTAGTGAGGTCGAGGCCGGCATGCAGTCGGTGATCGAGCGGCAGATGCGCCAGCTGGTGCGGCTCGTTGACGACCTTCTGGATGTATCTCGGATTACCCGCAATCGCCTCGAGCTTCGCCTCGAGCCGGTGGATCTGGCCGAGGTCCTCGCCATCGCCAGGGAGACGGTGCAGCCGTTGCTGGCCTCGGCCGGCCAGACGCTGGAGGTCCATCTGCCGACTGGTGCGCTGCCCCTGAACGCGGACCCGCATCGCCTGGCACAAGTCTTCTCCAATCTGTTGAGCAATGCGTCGAAGTTTTCCGCCGAAGGCGGCACCCTGAGCCTTGCTGCTGAGTTGCAGGCAGACCGAATCCTGGTGCGCGTGTGCGATACGGGCATCGGCCTGGATCGCGAGCATCTGGGCACCATCTTTGACCTGTTTGCGCAGGTGGATACCTCGCTGGAGCGTGCGCATGGTGGCCTGGGCATCGGGCTCACGCTGGCCCGTCGCCTGGTGGAATTGCATGGTGGCCGGATCGCCGTGCACAGCGAGGGCATCGGGCATGGCGCCGAGTTTTCAGTGGATTTGCCACTCCACTCCGACGCGCTGGCGCCGGCGCCGCGGCTGATCACCGATGCACCCGAACCGGCCCTGCGTCCCGCGCACGTGCTGCGTGTGATGGTAGTGGATGACAACCGCGACTCTGCCGACATGCTGGCCTTGTCCCTGCGCCTGATGGGCCACGAGGTCCGGGCCTTCTACGACCCACTGGAAGTCGTTGACGCAGCACAGGCGTTCAGTCCCGACTTGATCTTCATGGACGTGGGTATGCCCGTGCTCAATGGATTCGATTTGGCGACGCGCATGCGGGTGCAGTTCCTGCCGGACGAACATCGCCCACGCCTGGTGGCGCTGACGGGCTGGGGACAGGAAGATGACCGGCGGCGTTCCCGGGCCGCTGGTTTCGACGAGCATCTGGTGAAGCCCGCTGAGCTGGAAACCATCGAGCGCGTCTGCCGCGAAGCCTCGGCCCTGTTGGCCGAGCGGAGCGCGGGTGCGTGAGTACGGATCCGATCGCTTCCGCAAGCCAGGATGCGAGCCTGGGCGTGCCAGCCACATGGTGGGCGCGACTGGGGCACGATCTGCGTGGGCCGGTCAGTCCGATGCGGCTGGCTGTCCAGGTGCTGCGCAGCGATCGTTGCTCCGCAGTCGAACGGGAAGAGGCATTGCAACTGCTCGACCGCCAGGTGGACCGGCTGTTGGGCGAAATCGACGACGTGGCGGAGCTGATGCGGCTGCGCGCCGGGACGTGGGTGCTCAGAGCTAGCCACGCCGATCTCAATCTTGTCCTTGACGCCGTTTCTGGTCGGGTCGCGTTGACGCGCAGACTCGAAGAGCGCGGGCAGTCGCTGCGGGTTTCCGATACCGGGCAGCCGGTTGAAATCGAACACGATGCCGCACGCCTCGGCGCAATCCTGGAGTTTGTGCTGCACAAGTCCTCGGAGCTCTCGCCGCGAGGGTCGCAGTTGCGGCTGTGCTTGCGCGATGCGGGACCGATTGCCTGCCTGGAACTCGACGGCCTCGGCGCAGCCCTGTTCGATGATGTCGAAATGGCCTGGCTGCTCGGGGACGAAGGCGTGGATCCGATGCAGGTTTCGATCCGGCCGGTACTGCTGCGCGTCGTCGCAGACCGTCACGGGATTCGACTCCGGGCCCTGCCGTTGCAGTCGCGGCTGCAGCTTTGTGTTCCCGCCGCCATCCTCACTGCGTAAGACGATAATTTCCGGCCGGCGAACAGGTAATGTTCAGCTTTCCGGACATATTGTTAACCGGCAGGAGAAAGGCCACCGCCCGATCCGAGCTCGACCAAACCACACAAGGACGTTCAAATGAATACCAGTTCCCGAGTGTTCCTCGCTTTTGCCCTCGCTGCATCGCTCGCCGCCTGCGACAGTCCCGCCACCGACAAGGCCCAGGCCGAGCAGGCCAAGGCAGAAGCCAATTCCGCGGCGCCCGCCGCTGACGCGGCTGCTGCGGATGCAAGCTCCGCCATGTCCAACGCCGGTGACGCGATTTCCAATGCCGCTGATGCCAGCGCGTCGGCTGCCGCGACCGCCGCCGAGGAAGCCAATCGCAACATGGCCGCAGCCGGCCATGAGGCCAGTGCCGAAGTGAAGGAAGAGACGATGCAAGCCGCGGATGCAACGCAGGCCGCAGCAGATGCCGCTGCCGCCAAGATGAATGACAGCCAAAACCCGAAGAAATGACATCGGCAAAAAATGCCGGATCCGACGGGCGTCCAGGTGACGCCCGTCGTTTTTGGAGCAGGAAGCGCCTGTGGCTTGCCGGCATCGCCGGGGCCCTGATGGCGATCATTCTCACCATCGTGGTGATGAATTTCCGCAGCGCGGAAAAACAAATCGAAACGTCCCTCACGCACAAGTACAACGTGGATGATCCACAGTTCCTGCGCGAGCTTGGCATCCTGCTTGGCCCCGCGATCATTCCCGGGAATCGGATCGACCCGCTGGAAAATGGCGAGCAGATTTTCCCGGCCATGCTCAAGGCGATCCGCGGGGCCAAGGAAACCATCAATTTCGAAACCTACATCTATTGGTCGGGTGCCATCGGCAAGGAATTCGCCGATGCCCTCCAGGAGCGTGCCCGCGCCGGCGTGCAGGTCCACGTGCTGCTGGACTGGGTCGGGAGCCAGAAGCTCGACGCCAGCCTGGTCGACCAGCTCAAGGCAGCCGGGGTGCAGGTGCAGCTCTACCACCCCCTGCGCTGGTACAGCCTGGGGCGGATCAACAACCGTACCCACCGCAAGCTGCTGGTCGTGGATGGAAAGATCGGATTCACCGGTGGCGTCGGCATTGCCGACCAGTGGAATGGCCACGCGCAGGACCCCGAACATTGGCGCGACTCTCACTATCGCCTCGAGGGTCCGGCAGTGGCGCAGATGCAGGCGGCCTTCCTCGACAACTGGATCAAGACCTCGGGCAAGGTCCTGTCTGGCGAGTCCTATTTCCCGCCCCTGCAGCCCGTCGGCGACCAGATGGCGCAGGTATTCACCAGTTCGCCCAGTGGTGGCGGCGACAGCATGCAGTTGATGTATCTGCTGTCGATTACCGCGGCGGCAAAGACCATCGACCTGTCCGCCGCCTATTTCGTGCCCGATTCTTTGACCAGGCGCGCGCTTGTTGCGGCGATGGCTCGCGGCGTCAAACTGCGCATCATCGTGCCTGGCAAGTACATCGACTCGGCGGTCGTCCGCCACGCCTCGCGCGCCGACTGGGGCGAATTACTGAAGGCCGGCGCGAGCATTTATGAATTCCAGCCGACAATGTTCCATTGCAAGACGATTATCGTGGACTCGCAGTTGGTATCGGTGGGATCAACCAACTTCGACAACCGCAGCTTCCGGCTCAATGACGAGGCCAACTTGAACGTGTACGACAAGGCGTTCGCCAAACGGCTGGAAGATGTGTTCGAGCAGGATATCAAGCGCTCCAGGCAGGTGACTTACGAGGCATGGAAACAGCGGCCGCTGCGGCAGAAGATCACCGAGCGGATGTCGTCGTTCCTGTCTTCACAGCTGTAGACTTGACGCCAGCAATTGCTTCCATGGATGGTGATGAAGGCAGATCGCGTTTCCCCGATTTGGCGGGCTGCAGCAATGCTGGCGCTCGAGGTGGGCATTGAACTTGCTCACTGACCGACTGGTATCGCGTGCTGCAGCGCTGCCTTGGATGGCAGGGCTGCTGCTGTCGCTCGCCACGCTCACCGGCCCGTCGCTGGCGCTGCCGGTGCGCCTTGCCCCGCCGGCGCAGACCGAAAACCAGATGCAGGCTGACTATCTGGTCAATTTCCTGCGCTTCACCCAGTGGCCGGCGCGCTCCTTCGACCGACCCGATGCGCCGTACGTGATTGCAGTCATCGGAGACAAGGGCGTCGCCGATGACGTTCGCGCCGCCGCGTTGGCCGCCGGTCGGATCGGCAGGCGGAACGTGGAGGTGCGCTGGATTGCGGCGGGGCGCGGAACCCGCGCGGCGCCATTCGATTCCGCGCAGGATCGCGAGAACCTGCTCCAGCTCAAGCGTAGCCACCTGGTGTTGTTCCACTCCAGCGCCGGTGCAGTTCCCTGGCAGGCCTTGTCGGACTTGTGGGGACAACCGGTGCTGACGGTGAGCGACGTTCCCGGCTTCGTCCAGAGTGGTGGGATGGTTGGCCTGGAATCCGGATCGGGCCGTGTCGAGTTCGAAGCCAACCCGGTCGCCATACGCAATGCCAAGCTCAGGGTGAGCGCCAAGGTGCTCAAGCTGGCACGCGCCGACCGGAGCAGCCCGCGATGATCCGCCGCTGGTTCCGCAGCATGCATTCGTTCGGCGACAAGGTCACCTGGCTGCTGACCCTGACTTCGGCCGTGGCGATTGCTCTGGTCTGCTTCACGCTGTCGGCGGTTGACTATGCCTACCAACGTCGCGAAACGCTCGCGAGCCTGGAGGCGCAGACCCTGATCGTCGCAATGAACAGCGGTGCGCCCCTGGCATTTTCCGATCACAGCAATGCCGCCGAGGCATTGGCGGCCTTTCGCGCGCGCCCGGCGGTTGCGCAGGCAACCCTGTACGACGTTTCAGGGCGCGTGTTTGCGCAGTACCAGCGAAGCCCGGGTGATGGCGGCGGGCCGGACGGCGATTCCGGTCGGCTGTTCCCGCGGTGGTACACGCACAAGGCACTGGTCGAGGACCGGGGGCAGCTGCTGGGCCGCATCGAGGTTCGCAACGACATGAGTGAGCTGTACCAGCACCTGGTGCGCACCCTGCTGCTGTCGCTCCTGGTGTCGGCGGTCGCGGTCGGCCTGGTGTATGCCTTTGCGCTGCAGATCCGCGGGCTGCTTGTCCGGCCGATCGCATTGTTGTCGGCCACCGCGCGCCAAGTCTCGCAAACCAAGGACTATTCCCTGCGGGCGGCCAAGGTCAGCGACGACGAGCTCGGCGAATTCACCGACACCTTCAACCAGATGCTCGAACAGATCCGCAAGCAGGACCTGGAGATCCACGCATCGCGTGCCGATGCCCTGCATGCCGGCCGTCTCAAGGACGAGTTCCTCGCCACCCTGTCGCACGAACTGCGCACGCCGATGACGCCGATCCTTGGATGGGCACAGATCCTGCAGCGCAACGCCAACGGCAACCCGCAGGTGCTGCAGGCCGCGGAAGTGATCGAGCGCAATGCCCTTGCGCAGAACCGGATCGTCGACGACCTGCTCGACATGAGCCGGATCGTGTCCGGCAAGGTGCGCCTGGATGTCCGCCCGGTGGACCTGGCACAACTCATCGCCGATTCGGTGGACACGGTCATCACGGCGGCCCAGGCACGCGGAATCGTGATCGAGCGTGAAATCGATCCGACGGTCGGCCCCGTTCCCGGCGATTCCCATCGCCTGCAGCAGGTGCTCTGGAACCTGTTGAGCAATGCCATCAAGTTCACCGGGCCAGATGGTCGGGTGGCGATCTCGCTGCGCTCCGTGGAGGGTGCGGTCGAGGTTGCCGTTCGCGATACCGGCCAGGGGATCGGCGCCGACTTCCTGCCGCATGTGTTCGAGCGGTTCCGCCAAGCCGACAGCTCCAATACCCGACAACATTCCGGACTCGGCCTGGGACTTTCGATCGTGAAACAATTGGTGGAGATGCACGGGGGCCAGGTTCGCGCGGAAAGCCAGGGCAAAGGGAAGGGTGCAAGCTTTACCGTGTCGCTGCCTGTGCGAGCTTCCGGACAAGACAAGGCATTGATCCCGGCACCGGGCGCCAAACGCGTTTCCGGGGTCGAAATTCCAATGGCGGGAGCAACGACGCTGTCCGGGCGTCGCGTACTGGTGGTCGATGATGAGCACGACGCACGCCACCTCATCGGCCAACTGCTGGAGGACTGTGGGGCGCAGGTGCGCCTGGCCGACTGCGCACAGTCGGCGTTGCAGATCCTGGGTGCATGGCGTCCGGACCTTTTGCTCACTGATATCGCGATGCCGGATCAGAGTGGATATGAACTGCTCGAGCAGGTGCGCGCGCTTCCCGCTGCTGCCGGCGGCGACATCCCGGCGATTGCACTGACGGCATTCGCGCGACCAGAGGACAGGGAGCGCGCCATGGTCGCCGGATTCGCTGCGCATGTCGCCAAGCCGGTTGACCACGCCGGCTTGCTGGAGGCGGTGGCGCGCGTGGCCGGGATGCGGATCCCGGCAGGCGAAGACGACATCGCATAGCGCGCTTCCGGTCGCGGCGATGCGGTGCAATCGATTCGTTTGTCCAGATGAATCGCGCGCATGCCGGTTCATCATTTGCAACCTACCCACAATGGTGTCCGCGCAAGCTCCCGATCTTTACTGTTTTTTAGCAAAGACCGCGTTAGCGTGGAACACGCCATGTGTTTCGCGCATTTTTTTCGCGCATTTGTGCGAGCGGTAGCGCGAGATGACGTGGCGATTCGGAGCAAACCATCCAGGAGGACGTAGCAATGGCGAACCAGAACCAGGGCCAGCAAGGCAGCGGGAGGAGCGGCACGCACAATCGTGGCTTTGCCAGCATGAGTGAATCGGACCAGCGTGAGATCGCCCGCATGGGCGGCACGGCAGTCAGCGAAAATCGGGAACACATGGCAGCTATCGGCCGGAAAGGCGGCGAAGCGAGTGCCGAGGCCCGGGCGGCCAACCGCCAGGCGGCGAGGGCGGAACAGGGCCAGCGCCAGGGTTCCATCACCGCCACTTCCGCACGGAGGGAGGAAAACCGACGCGACGGGTCGGCCGGCAGCACGAACAGCTCCGAGGCGGCGTCGGCGAAGGGTGATCACCCCGAGCTGCGCTGAAACACGTCCGGTGCAACATGAAAAGGCCGCGCAACTGCGCGGCCTTTTCGCTTCGGGTGCTGGCTCGCGTCAACGACGCGGGCCAAGCAGGTCCCTCGGAGGTTGGCTTACGGCATCAGGACCTTGTCGATGACGTGGATGACGCCATTGCTCTGGTAGACGTTGCCGATGGTGACGTGGGCCATGCCGCCCTTGGCGTCCGTCAGCATGTACTGCTGGCCCATGCGGCTGACGGTGAGCGACTCACCCTGAACGGTCTTGAGCTTGGTGCTGCCGTGGCCGGTCTTGATCAGCTTGTCGAGAGCCTTCGAGTCGAGGCGGCCCGACACGACGTGGTAGGTGAGAATGGAGCTCAGGGTCGCCTTGTTTTCCGGCTTGAGCAGGGTGTCGACGGTACCGGCCGGCAGCGCGGCGAAGGCGGCATTGGTCGGGGCGAACACGGTGAACGGACCGGGCGACTTCAGCGTGTCAACCAGGCCCGCAGCCTTGACGGCGGCGACCAGGGTGGTGTGGTCCTTCGAGTTGACGGCGTTGTCGACGATGTCCTTGGTGCTGTACATGGCGGCGCCGCCGACCATCGGGTTTTTCAGGGAATGGGCATCGGCGCAGGCGCCGAATGCCAGCGTGGTCGCAAGGACGGCGCTCAGGATGGAGATCTTCATGGGGATGTCTCGTGTGTGCACTGCGTCGTTGCAGTGGGCGCATGCTGGACAGGAGCCGGTGCACGCTTCGTGAGTTTCACCGCTGATGCTTCGTTCGGGTCATCGGGCGTTGTGCATCGTGAAGCCCGTGTGCACACGGGGTGAGCGCAGCGTGAAACGCCGATCGCGGTTGGCCCTGTTAGCGCGCAGCGCGCCGGCGCTCCCGCGCTGCGGCCAGCGCGTCCTTCTCGCGCGAAAGCGCCTCGTCGGCGCGCAGGAACACCTGCTCGAGGCGATCCTGCGGCGTGACGGAATCGGCTGACGCAGCAATCAGTGCAATCCCGGTATCGCGCTCGATGTCAGGCAGCAAATCGCGGAGATTCTGCAAGCCGGCCGCCGTGTGGTTGCCGTGCAGCACGATGATCATCTCCGGATTGCCGGTGGCATGGCTTAGCGTGTCGGTGGACCCGGCGCAAAGCCCAGCCTGCAGGGTTTCCTGCACCTGCTCGAGCAACCGGTCCATGCCGCGCTGCCCGACCCGGCGCGAGACGGCGGGCAGATCCTGCACCTCGAAGATCGCCACCGTGAAGCCCAGCGCGGCATCCAGCGCCGCGGGCCGGGTCGCGGCCGGTGCGGGAGCCACTGCCGGAATGGGCGCCGGATGCGCCTCGGCGAGCAGGGCCGCGCGCTGAAGGGCGATCTCGCGATGCCTGGCTTCGAGCAGGTTCATGGTGATGCGCGCCAATGCCGACAGGCCGTCCTTCTGCGCCTGCGTCAGTTCACGGCGCTCGCGGTCGAGCACGCAGACAGTGCCGATCGCGGCACCACTCGGTGTGACCAGCGGCATGCCGGCGTAGAACCTGATGGCGTCGCTGCCCGTGACGAAGGGATTGTCGACGAACCGTGCATCGGCGGTGGCGTCGGGGATCTCCAGCAACTGGTCGGGGTGCTGGATCGCGTGATCGCAGAAGGCTTCGTCGCGCGGGCTGCCGGTCATCTCGATGCCGATGCGCGCCTTGAACCACTGTTGATCGCGGTCGATCAGGGACACCAGCGCGATCGGCGCATCGCAGAGCATCGCGGCCAGCCGGACGATATCGTCGTAAGCCGCCTCGGGCAGGCTGTCCACCACCCGATAGGTGTCGAGCGCACGCTGGCGCGCAAATTCTTCGGCGTCTTGCAGCATGTCCAGCGACTCCCAGGTGACCTGCGGTCAGTATTGCAGCGCGTCGCCGCAGCGCGCAATGGACGCCGTTTGCGTTGCCGGCGCCGGTCCGCGTCAACGACGAGGGCGAAGGTAGGTTCCCGGGCCGAACAATGGATACACCACGCCCTGGCTCGGCTGATCCGGATAGTCCGGATTGAGTCGACGTACTCGGGTCCAAGTCCATGGTTCGGCATCGTTGTGCTCGCAACCACGATACGGACAACCCGGTAGCGCGACGCAGTTGCGCATGGTTCCGTAGCGGTAGGCGCGCTCGCAGAGCATGCACCACAGGAAGTCCGCACAGCGCACGTGCAGCGAATCGTCGCCTTCCGGATGGTATCCGGGGTCAACGGGGGCTTGTTCGCCGGGATTGAATAGAATGATCACTGCGAGTTGGCTGGGCAGAGCCGCGGGCTTCGTGGGCTGCAGTCTGCGCCCACCGGCAACTGCCTTCCGTACGCTCGCCAACATAAGCAACGATGCCGGACCAGCGGCCTGCGATGTGACTGGTTGCTTTCGGGATAGTTTGTTAGCTGCGCGTTAGCGCAGCCGTTCAGGGCGCGCGCGCAGCCATCGTCATCGCGTCAGGCTGGCTGACTGGCCCCGCAGCGTCGGACAGGTTCAGCCTGCGCAACCAGGCCCGATAGCGCGGGTCGCGCCGCAGTGGCCGCATCAGCGGGTCGAATTTCATGTGGACCAGCCCCGCGTCGCGTTGACGCTGTGCGCGATCGAGCCAGGCGAAGGCCTGGTCGGTTTCCCCGCGCCAGGCATGCGCCTGCGCAACCTGGTAGGCGTCGGCATCGGCGTAACGCGCCACCAGCGCATCCAGTGCTTCCTGCGACTTGAGGGCATTGCCGGAATCGTGCTGCGCGGCGGCCAGTCCGGCCAGCCGGAAGCCATGTCCGCTCTGTTCAAAGGCTGCGATCGCCGCCTCGGGCTTTCCATCCAGAAGTTCTGCTACGCCAAGGTAATAAGTGTTGTGGTCGTCGTCGGGAGACAGATGCAATGCACGCAGCAGGATTTCGCGCGCCTCGGCGTGCTGGCCGGCGATGGCGAGGTGGAAGCCGAGCATGCCCAAGGGCGTGACGCTGGACGGATTCAGGGCCAAGGCCCGGCGATCGATTGCGATTGCCTGGTCAACGTTGCCGAGCATCGCCTGCACTCGCGATTGCTGGACCAGCAGGCGCACATCCGGCGCGCCGAGCAGCCGCGAGGCGCTGGCCAAGTCGCGCTGGGCGCCAGCCCAGTCGTGCATGGTCGAGCTGAGCAGATCGGCACGGGTCGTGAGGTAGGACGTGTTCCCCGGCTCGAGCGCGATCGCCCGACTCAGCAATTCGAGCGAACGGACCTTGCCTGCGGCGACCTGCCCCGGCGCATCTGCCCACAAGGCATCGCCACCCAACAACATGCCCAGTTCGGCCAGGGCGGTGGAAAATTTTGGGTCCAGGGTGATCGCGCGCTGGTAGGCGGCAATGGCGCGGCGATCATCGTCGGGGTTCCCACCCTGGCGGAATTGCCGTCCCAGCAGAAACTGGTTGAACGCTGCCGCACTGGATGTGCTGTGGCGGTTCATCGCGATCAACTGTCCGGGCGGCAGGTGCAACTGCAACGCATCCACCACCGAACGCGAGATATCGTCCTGGACGGCGAAGACTTCGGTCAGTGTCCTGTCGTAGGTTTCCGACCACAGATGGAAGCCATCGCTCACCTGGATCAGCTGCACGGTGATGCGAACCCGGTCTCCCGACTTGCGCACGCTGCCTTCGAGCACGCTGGACACGCCGAGTTTCTGGCCAATGTCCGCGACACTGCTGGGCGCGCCGCGGAAGACGAAGGCGGAGGTGCGACTGGCGACATGCAATTGCGGAAGTTTGGCCAGGCGGTCGAGGATTTCTTCGGCCAGGCCGTCGGAGAAATAGCCCTGGTCGTGGGCCTCGCTCAAGTCGGCGAACGGCAGGACCGCAATGGAGGGGAGCACCACTCCATCCGGATTTCCGGCGGGTTGCACGCGGGATGCCATGGTCGCGACAGCCAGGCGGGCTGTACCGGCGTCTGGGTGCAGCGCACCGGGCAGGTTCAGGGCGATGGCGATCAATGCCGCCAGTACAGCGCTGGCGATGACTGCCCACGCAATGCTGCGCGGCACGTTTCCGGTTGTGGCGTTGCGGCCGGCAGGGGCCTGCGCGTGCGTGAGATCGGCGTTGGCGTCCATGGCCGGAATCCAAGGACGCTCGACGATCTCCGAAAGCAGCAGCCGGTATCCATAGCCGTGCGACGTGCACAGGAGTTCCCCATCGGCGTCACCCAGCAGGTGACGGATCCTGCTGACCGACTTGTTGAGCGAGTTTTCCGAGACAACACGCCCTTGCCAGCCGGCGGCAAGCAGGTCCTCCTTCAACACGACTGCGCCGCGCGCGCGCGCGAGGCGGCGCAGGACCCCCGCACTGCCGTGGTCGAGCAGGTGCGATTCGCCCCCGACCTGCAGGCGCCCGCTGACCTCCTCGAACAGAGCCTGTCCGATGCGCCAGCAGGCTCCAGCGGGCGTCGTGTTGCCGCCGCTCGTTTCGCCCGGATCGATGTTGCTTCCCCTTGGCGACCATCCGCTCCCCGGACTCGCCTGCGCGTAATAGAGCCGGTCCGGGCAGTCGTGTCAAACGCAAGATTCAGAAACTTTCAGGAAAATTCAGAGGTCGGGAAAGATTCACCCCCGGGCGGCATGTTTGGATGCCGCGCATCGACGACAGACAGAGGGGCGTCATGATCATGATCCGACACATTGCGGCCACGCTGGCCGTGGCGATGCTGGTGGTGCTGCCAGCGCGTTCGGCACTGCAAAAGGCCCAGGATGACTTGGCGGTCACGGCGGCCGGCACTTCGGTGCTGGTGGATGTCCTGGCCAACGACAGCGCCCTCGGGCCCGACCTGCGCATCCTCAAGGCATTCAAGCCCGCGCACGGCTCGGTGGCGCTGGAGGGGGGTAAGGTGCGCTACACACCGGCTCCGGGCTTCCAGGGCTCGGACAGTTTCCGTTACATGGCCCAGGCATTTGACTCGCAGCCAGGACAGGCGACGGTCAACGTCGAGGTCGGGCGCGGCGGCGTCGCATTGCGGATCGCCGGCCGCGTGGTGGATGGCGCCATTGCCTACGCGCGGGTGACGGTCTCCATCGGTGGCTTCGATTTCGTCGCCAACGCCGACGCCAACGGCAACTACGTGCTGGACATCGCAGCCCTGCAGGGCGACGCCTTCGTCACGCTGGCCGCCACGGGCACATCATCGAGCGGTGCCGCCGTGCGCTTCTACTCCGCGGTGGGCGAGATGGCGCGCCTGTCAGCGGCCGCAGGCAGCGACGGCGTGCTGGTTCGGGACGAGTTCAACCAGGTCAACGTCACCAATCTGTCGACGGCGCAATACACCTTGCTGGCCCAGGCCAATGGCGGCACGCCGGTCACCAGCGACCAGCAACTGTTGCCACTGGTGCAGAACATCAACCTGGACAAGATGCTCGAGCTGGCCGCGGTGATCAAGCTGGTTGTGGATGGGGGTATCGCACTTCCGCCCGGCACCACCGATGCGCTCGCGCTTATCTCCAGTCCGTCCGCGCTGGCCACGTTCGAGGCGTCGCTGCCGACTGGCGCGCTTGCTGCCGCCATCGACGCGGTGGTGCAGGATCCCGCGCTGACCCCGGGATTCCACCAAGGCAATGTGCCGACAACCTACGCACTGGTTGCACCCAGTGCGCCCGGCACCATCCGGGTCGGCCTTGTCGGCATTCCCTTCCTGAGCTTCGACAACGCCGCAGGAACCTCGGGAACTGGCAAGGTGCTGGAATTTTCCCAGGATTCCGACCCGCGGATCAACTGGTCGATCGCGTCCGGTGACCTGCTGCTCTCGTTCGTCGTGCCCTACCAGTACCCGGCATATACGGGCAACCCCGCCGACTTTGGTTGCCAGCCGGGACAGGACTTACAACTGCAGGACACCTGGCTGCGCCTGCGGGTGCACCGTCTGCAGGATGGCAGTGGCGTTGACTACGTGGAAGAAACCGACACGTACTTCCGGCACTACCAGGACTTGAACACCAGCGATGCCTGCGTGCCGCCGCCGGATGGCGAGGTGGACGCCAGCTATCGCTTCCTCGCGTTCAAGGATGGTGCCGGGGAAATTCCGTTCCAGCCCGCCGAATCGCTCGGTCAGGCCGGCATGGGTTACTACCTGCCGTCCAGCGGCAGGCTGCAGGCGGCGATCTTTGATTTCGGTTCGCATACCGTCTCGATTCCCGGCTTCAACCCCGGCTTCTCCTCGTCGATCGTCAACGGGCGGCTGCAGGTCGCGCTCACGCACACTGCTTCGGGGCTCACGGTCAATGTGGAATACCGGCGCTACCAGCTCGATGGCAGCAAAGGCCAGGGCCTGGTGATGATCGAGACGCTGCCAGATGGAAACCAGGTGTCCAACTCGACGCTGATGAGCGTTGCGGACGGGTCCGGACCGTTCATTGATGCGGCAATGGCGGGCGCCTGGCGCTCGGGCTTCGACATCAGCCAGTTCCCGAACGGCGGTGCGGTGCTGCCCGGATTCTTCATCGTTCTCAACGGCGATGCCGCCCACACCGCCTACCAGCGCACGGTGGATCCCGTGTTTGGCGTGTTCACCAGCTTTCCATCGACATGGAGCATCGAGGGCGGGGACATGGTTTCGCGCAGCTATCGCCAGCCAGGCGTTGGCCGCGTGGCCTCCTGCGCCGCCTACAGTCCGTCGACCTGCTACGAAGCGCGCATACGCCGCTGGACGCCGGTGGCGCGCGATGGCAAGCGCGTCTACGTGCTCGAGTCGATCTCGGATCGCTTCGCTTACGGCGGTTCGCTCGCCTACCAGTCACGGATGAATTTTTTCGAACTGCAGTAGGTTCAGGCGTCCGGTGATGTCCAGGAGGGGCGGGGCCGGAAGCGGTAGCGGGAAAAAAGGACGACGGGGCCGAAAGGCCCCGTCGTCTTTTCGCACTTTGGTGGACGCGGGAATGGTCTGTCGCGCTCAGCCTGGGATGCGCATTCGCTAGATCGACGGCGCGCGACGCCGAACTGATCGCTGCCTTTGCGCGGCTGGTGGAAGCATCGCCGAGCCCTCCCACTGGCAGCGCTTCCGAGTCCTGCAGGCGATGCATCCGCAATGTAACGACAACCGCATCAAGCGTCTAGTTGCACCATGAATCTCGACCCACCACGAGCCGCGCTCCGGCGCGTGCGCAAAATCGAGCGCGTACCGCTCTTGCACGACCATCGCGGATCGGTGCGGGCGACAAAGTTCATGCTCGGCGCCTCGGTTTGCCACGGAGCGTGGCGGCGATCTGTTACCGTGGCTTCAATGGCGTGGTCGGACTGATTTTCTCATGTACTCGATAATCAAACGTTTCGTGAAGTTTGTTGCTCGAAACTTTCACAAAGTGGCATGTCGCTCCAGCATCCTTAGTCTCGCGTACCTAAATACAACTAGCGCAATCGTCAGACGCTTACCCGATAGCTATGGTCATCATTACCTTGCCAACGTCCAGCACCTGCCATGGCCGAACATGCAGTTTTCCGCGCGCCGGGTTTGGGTTACGGAATCCACGGAGGTTAGCTTGATTCCGCACGTGGGTGAATTCGACTTCGCCGCGCTATTCCTGAAAAAGATATCGTACGAACAGGAGGTCTTCGACTTCCTTCACGCGCGATTGGCAGGCTACGACGCGATTGTCGAGATTGGTTCAAATGTCGGAATATTCACCAACTTTTTTTCGCAAGCAACGAGATTCAACAAGGATCCGGTGCCAATTTTTGCTTTCGAGCCATCGCGAGAAGCCTTTGCTCGACTATTGGAGAATCTTGGAATCAATCGTTCGTCCAACGTACACGCCTTCAATTGCGCCTTATCGGACAAATTGGGTTTTTTACGTTTCTACGAACCCGAAGGCCACTTGACCAACGGCTCGCTATCCTGCGACTTCGCTGGCGCTTTTAGCTCAAAGGTCGAATGCAAGCCAGTGATTGCGTTGACGGGAGAGCAACTTCGGGAGCTGCTGGTGTCTTATCGTCGTATCTTGTTTAAGATTGATGTGGAAGGGGCGGAGGCGGACGTTCTCGCTTCCCTGCGGGAATTGATAATTGAAAAGCGACCGGACATCGTGCTGGAGGTGCTTCCGGTTAGCGAATGCGATCTGAATCGTCTCAATTTCATCCGGGATGGCTACACGATTTCCAGTATCACCAAGCTTGGATTAGTTGAAAAGCAGAGCTTCGAGGCCAATGCCTGTTTTAGGGACTATTTCTTGTCGCCCACAGATTAGGGGCATCGAAGGGCGCGATCAGTCGCCTTGTCATCCTCCACAGTGGCAAATTGCGGCTAGTGAATGGGGCTTTGCTTGCTATTTTTCCCCATCCTCGAATTTTCGCGGCCGCAGGAGTGCATCACGTCACAGTGCCCGCGGCAAAGCGGCCGGTCGAGGTGGAGCATTAACAAGCTCGAGGGCCAGCGACTGACGCGGTTCGGTTCTGACCCCAGGGTAGATCGCGTTGGGCAAGGCGCCGCAATTGCGCTAGCCCATGGCCCAAACGTCGCCAGGAATTGACCGCGCTCGTAGTCGTCTGGTGTTCGCGCAGAAATTCTCGCGAGGTTCATCGGCGAGCAATGTGGCGTCGCGCTTGGCGAGTGATAGCGCCTCAGTTGTGCGCAGGCTAGCCGGCGACGGCTTGTCACGAGCTCGCGCTGATGCTTGGGAATATTTATGCATCGGCCGTGAAATTCCCAATGTTGCAAGGCTTGAGCCGGCACCGGCTTGGGATCGATGCGTCTATGGCGGATTGCTCGCCCACCAGTCACGGATGAACTTCTTCGAGTTGTCATAGGTGCAGGCGTCAGGTGACGTCCAGGGGGACGGGGCCGGAAGCGGTAGCGGGAAAAAAGGACGACGGG
>JBKJMY010000004.1:0-7799 GCA_046596115.1 Arenimonas sp. | reverse complement strand
AAGGCCTACATCACCAAACCGTTTACCGAAACGCAGTTGGTTGAAGTGATCAACTCGTTGCTTGTTCCGGGCTGAGTATTTCGTCCCGATAGCAGGTGAAAAGCCAGGCGATTGCCTGGCTTTTTCTTTGCACGTCGTTGCCTGCCTTCGCCGCTCAGCGGGACTTCGAGCCGAACGCCTCGGCCAGGTGCTGGTAGGCCTCGCGCTGCGCATCTGTCTCCGGCTTGGGTGCAGTGACTTCCAGTTCGACGATCTGGTCGCCCGTGGAAGGCTTGCCTGGCAGGCCGCGGCCACGTAGTCGTAACTTGCGGCCGGCGTCGGAGCCTTCGGGCACGCGCAGTTCCACGCGGCCACCCAGGGTCGGCACACTGATCGTGGTGCCCATCGCCGCCTCCCAAGGGGCAATCGGGGCAGTGAACAGGATATTGCGGCCATCCACCTCGAACTCGCCATGGGGCCGATAGTCGATTTCCAACAGCAAGTCGCTGCGGTGACCGGGGGTTCCCAGCCCCTGCCCGGCCAGGCGAATCACCTGCCCCGGGCGGATGCCTGCGGGAATCTTCACTTCCAGCGTGCGGCCATCGACGGAGATCGCCTGCGCACCGCCGGAAAAAGCGATCTCCAGCGGGATCGCGAGTTTGGCGCGCACATCGCCCTGGGGCGCCTGGCGCGTGCGCGCACCGGGAGCGCGGCCGCCGCCGAACAGCGATTCGAAGAAGTCGCTGAAGCCTTCGCCACCACCCACGCCCTGCTCGAATCGAAAGCCCTGCCCGTTGCCGCCACCGAACCCACCGTAGCCGCCTTGTCCGAAGCCTTGCCCTGCGCCCTGGCCGAAGTCCGGCGGCGGACGGAAGTCCTCGCCCGGGCGATAACCCTGCGCGCGCAATTGGTCATAAGCGACGCGCTTTTCCTTGTCGCGCAGCACTTCGTAGGCTTCGTTGATCGACTTGAAACGCTCCTCGGCGCCGGCCTCCTTGCTGACGTCCGGGTGGTACTTGCGCGCAAGCCGGCGGTAGGCGGTCTTGATCTCCGCCTCCCCCGCGCCCGACTCAACGCCAAGCGCTTCGTAGTAATCCTTGAACTGCATGCCCCAACTCCAGCGAAAAAGCCCGCGGCGGAAACGCCACGGGCCTTCATTCTACGTCTGCCTTGCCCAACCCTTACTGCACGCCGATCCGGCGCGCGGCTGCCTCCCGGCGATTGGGGAAGGTGATCGCCGGGACGCCGTGCCGGCCGTCGGGGCTGACGTCATCGGTCAGCCGAGATTCAAGGGGCGGCTGCCAAATCCGTTTAAACTGCATTTCATTTCTTGAATAACGAGGCAGACCATGACAATCCAGGCAGGCGAACGCATCCCCGAGGCGACGATCAACGAACTGCACGAAGGCGTCCAGGCGGTCAGCACGTCCGAACTGTTCGCCGGCAAGAAGATGGTCCTGTTTGCCGTTCCGGGTGCCTTCACCCCAACCTGCTCGGCCAAACATCTGCCCGGCTACGTGCAGCACCTTGCCGAGTTCACCGCCAAAGGCGTGGAAGTGGCGTGTGTCTCGGTCAATGATGCCTTCGTGATGGGCGCATGGGCGCGCGACCAGGCCGTTCCCGAGGGCCTGCACATGCTGGCGGACGGCAACGGTGCCTTCACCCGCGCCCTTGGCCTCGAACTCGACGCCACACCGTTCGGCATGGGCCTGCGTGCCAAGCGGTTTGCGCTGTATGCCGAGGACGGCGTGGTACGCCAGTTGCACGTCGAGGCTCCCGGCGAATTCAATGTGTCCTCGGCCGAATATGTGCTGGCGAACCTTCCCGACTGACCGCTGCCGAGCCCGCTCGCGCAACGCAATCCAGACTGTTGCAACGTTTACCCCACCCCGGAGCCCACCATGAAGAACTTCCTGATTGCCAGCCTGCTGTCCCTGTCGGCGCTGGCTGCATCCCCCCAGGCACTTGCCGATTGCCGCAATTGCGGCCGCGTGACCAACATCGAAGCCTACACGGGCCATCGCTCGAGCACGGGCGGTGCCATCGCCGGTGCCGTGGTCGGAGGACTGCTTGGCAACCAGGTTGGTGGCGGTGATGGCAAGAAATTGGCCACGGTCGCTGGCGTGGCAGGCGGCGCCTACGCCGGCAAGCGGATTGCCGAAAACTCGGAAAAAACGCGCTACCACGTCAGCGTGCGCCTGGACGACGGCAGCAGGCAGACTATCTCGCAGTCCAACGTGCCGGGCCTGCAGGTCGGCAGCCGGGTGAAGATCCAGCACGGACACGTGGTCCTGCGCTGACCGGATCGCAGGGCCGGTTGCGGGCCGGGAAACCGGTCGGCGCAACCGGCCCTTTTTGCTACTTGGGAGGCTGCATCGCAGGCAGCTTTTCGGCGCGGTGAGTCGCCGCCGCGACCTTGCCGATCGGCGTCATTTGCAATGCCGTGTCGGCCACGTCCAGGCCCAAGCCATTGCCGGCACTGCGGGCGCGAATCAGACGCGGGAAATCCACGTCCACGTAGCCCATCGGCGCGCCGTCGGCCGAGAACGCCATGCCGGGAACACCGTCCACCAGCAGCAGTGTCTTGGGCGTGTGTGTCTCACCAATCACCGACCCGACCCGGAACACGGGCACGCCACCCCACTCATCCGAGGTGCGCAGCAAGGAAAAGAAGGTCATGCCCGGCTCGGCGGCGACCCCCTTGTCCAGGTCGACGAAGTTCAGGCCGGAAACCGGCTTGCGCAGACGCAGCCAAGCCAGGCCAATCTGCGTATCGCGAGTGACCAGGTCAGCCGGCAACCAGTCTTCACTTCCGGCCAGGCGCACCCGGAATTCGCTGGACTTCGCGACCGGCGCGGCGCCCGCGGCGGCCGCGCCGCCCATCAGTTGCTTGAAGTCCATGGTGACCGCGCGATCGGGCACCAGTAGCAGCCCGTCGGGACTGACGATGAGCGCCTGGGTGCGGTCCTCGATGCGCTCCTCCTTGCCCGATGCAGTCACCGACATGACGAACTTGACCGTCACCACGGCATCGCCATGCCTGGATGTGAGCAAGTGGTAGATCGACCGATAGTCCTGCGCACCGGCCTGGGCGTGGGCCGCAGGCGCCGCGAGCGCGGTGGCCAGCCCGAGGTAAAGCAGCAAGACGGGGGGTTTCATCGATTCGACTCCGGTGCGTCGGCGTTGAGCCAGTAGCGTTCGAGATACAGGATCTTGGTCTGGTTGCCGCGGATCACCATCAGCGGGATCAAGCCGTCCTTGCGCGCGGCAAGTGCCTGCTCAAGCGCCTTGGACAGCTTGGTCGGATCGTTGACGTCGGTATCGCCCAGGCGGGTAATCACGTCACCGCGCTTGAGGTGGGCAAGGCCCGCAGCGCCACCGCTCTCGACGCCATCAATGTAGACACCCTGCGCATTGCTCGGAAGACGCAGCGCAACACGGTCATAAAAACCCAGCTCGCGCAGCTGCGCGCGCAATCGGCCGACGGCAAGCGTACGCAATCCGGACGTTTCGGTGGGCGACGGGCCTGCAGTCACGTCGAGTTGCAGCGGCTTGCCATCGCGCATCACGCCGAACATCGCCTTGGCCGACACATCCAGGTCATGCACGCGCTGGTCGAACTCCTCCGACGAGACATCATTGCCCGGCTTGAGCGGCTCCTTGTTGAGCGTGACGAGCAGGTCGCCGACACGGGCACCCGCGGCGCCCAACGGGCTGCCCGGATAGATCCGCGCAATCCGGAAACCCGGGCCGGGCAAACCGACTTCTTTGGCCAGCGATCCGGTGAACGGTTGCACTTCCACGCCTACCCAGCTCTTGGGCAACTCGGGCAGCGGCTCGCGGGCCTGGTCGCCCAGCACCGGCGTTAGCAGGCTCAGGCGCTGCTCTCCGCTGCTCTCGATCTGCAGCACCAATGGCTTGTCCTCGCTGCCCTGCGACTGTGCAGCCAGCAGGTCGGACAGGTTGGCGACCGGTTTGCCATTGATCGCCGTGACCACCATGCCGGCGGTAACCTCGGGTCGCGCTTGCGCTGCCGGACCACCCGGCTTGACGCCGGTCACCAGCACGCCGGAGCGCGCCTCCAGGCTCCGGCGCTTGCCCATTTCCGGGGTCAGCTCCGATGCCGAAATGCCGTACGCAGCCAACGCCTGTTCCTTGCCGCGCTCCACACGCTGGGCCTCGGCCACCAGGGTGATGTCCTGCTGGCGACCATCGCGGTCGATCCGCAGCAGCACCTTGGAATTGATCGGCAACTCAGCGATCGCCTGTTGCACGCGCGGCACGTCCACCGGCTGCAGCGCGGTGATCGGCTTGCCGTTGAGGCTGACGATTCTGTCGCCTGCACGCAGGCCCGCCTTTTCGGGCGGAGAGCCACGTTCGACCGAGTTCACCAGCACGCCTTCGGTCTCGGGCGTGCCCTTGAGTGAGCGGATCCGGAAACCGAGCGAGACGCGTGGGACGCTGCCTTTTTCGATCAACGTGCGGACGATGCGGCCCGCGTCCGGACCGGGGATGGCGAAGGCCAGGTCGCCGCCGACGATCATGCCGCGCGTATTCACGCCGACGATGCGCCCGTTGAGGTCAACCAGCGGTCCGCCGGAATTGCCGGGTGCAATCGAGGCGTCGTGCTGGATCCATGCGTAGTAGCGACCGGTCGGCTCATCCTCGCTGAGCGAGTCCTCGTATTCGGCCTCATCGTCAAACAGGGACACCAGCAAGCGGCGCGGATTGTTCACCACGCCGGCGCTCATCGAGTTGGACAAACCCCAGGGCGCGCCCATCGCCAGCACGGTGTCGCCTGGCTGAATGTCCAACTCGCTGGCGAATTCGGCATAGGCAAACGTTTCCGGGCTCGGCGGCTGCACCAGCAGCACCGCCAGGTCGGACAGGGTGTCGGTGCCCACCAGTTTGGCTGGCAGTTCGCGTCCGTCGGCAAAGATGATGCGGAAGCTCTTGCCGTTCTGGGTGACGTGCGCGTTGGTGGCGATATGACCCTGCGGACTGATCACCGTGCCGCTACCGCTGGAAACGCTCAGCGATGGCCCACCCTGGCGATAGTCCTGTCGCACCGTGAGGATGCTCACCACCACCGGCAGAACGCGATCGCGGGCACTGGCGATGCGCGACGCCTGGGCAGGCCCCGGCAGCGCGGCCTGTTCGGCAAAAGCGGGAGCTGCGAGGAAACACAGCAGCGCAACGGCGAAAGCGCGCGGGAGAAAAGACTGGAAGATCAACATGGCAACCCCGGGTGACTTGAGCAAGCTTAGGCCGAAGTCACCCGTGAAATCCATTGACGGCCGCCGCCTTCACGCGGCGACCACGTCATGACGACAGCATGATCACGGCAGGAAGCGTCATTTCGACGTGTCGGAATCAGCCGTTGCCGGCGCTACGTCCGACGCATCCGTGGCAGGCGGCTCGTCGTCCTCGATCACGTCAAGGCGCTCCACGGCGATCAGCTTTTCATCCCCGGCCACGCGCATCAGGGTCACGCCCTGGGTATTGCGGCCAACCTGCGACACTTCAGATGCGCGCGTACGCACCAGGGTGCCCTGGTCGGAGATGAGCAGGATCTCATGCTGCTCGGTAAGCTGGATTGCGCCGACCAACTGGCCATTGCGCGCGCTGGTCTGCAGCGCGATCACGCCCTGGATGCCACGACCCTTGCGCGGGTACGAGACCTGGCTGGTGCGCTTGCCGAAGCCATTTTCGCTGGCAGTGAGGATGTCGCCATCGCCATCGACCACGATCATGCTGCGCACGTGTTCGCCGGGTGCCAGGCGCATGCCGCGCACGCCGGTGGCCGTGCGGCCCATGGAGCGCACCTCGCCCTCGTCGAAACGCACGGCCTTGCCATTGGATGCGAACAACATCACGTCACGCTGGCCATCGGTCAGCTGGACATCCACCAGCGCGTCGCCCTCGTCCAGGTTGATCGCCCAGATGCCAACCGCGCGCGGGCGCGAGTAATCAGACAACGGCGTCTTCTTGACGGTGCCGTTGCAGGTGGCAAAGAATACGTAGCGGTCGTCGGTGTACTCACGCACCGGCAGCACGGCCTGCACCTTTTCGCCTTCTTCCAGCGGGATCCAGTTGATGATCGGCCGCCCGCGCGAATTCGGGCCCGCGTCCGGCAACTGATACACCTTGAGCCAGAACACGCGGCCGGCGCTGGTAAAGGTCAGCAGCGTGTCATGGGTGTTGACCACCCACAGGCGCTCGATGAAATCCTCTTCCTTCACCGCCGTGGCCGAGCGACCCTTGCCGCCGCGCTTCTGCGCGCGATACGCCGTGGTCGGCTGACGCTTGGCGTAGCCGGCGTGGCTCAGCGTGACCACCACGTCCTCGGATTCGATCAGGTCGAGCACGTCGAGGTCTTCCTCGCTGGCACGGATCTCGGTGCGGCGCGCGTCGCCGAATTCTTCGACCAGGTTGTGCAGCTCGGTGCGGATCACGTCGAGCAACACCCCGGGATGTTCGAGGATGCGGATCAAGCCGGCGATGGTGTCGAGCAACTGGCGGTATTCATCGGTGAGCTTTTCCTGTTCCAGGCCGGTCAGGCGGTTCAGGCGCATCTCCAGGATTTCCTTGGCCTGGACCTCGGTCAGGCGGTAGCCATCGGCGACAAGGCCGAACTCTTCGCCCAGGTCTTCCGGACGCGAGGCACCGGAACCGGCGGCGCCCAACAGCGCGCTGACCAGTCCCGGATCCCAGCGCTTGTCGAGCATGCGGTCGCGGGCGACCTGCGGACTCTCGGATGTCTTGATCAGCTCGATCATCTCGTCGATGTTGGCCAACGCAACCGTCAGGCCTTCGAGGATGTGGGCGCGGGCGCGGGCCTTGCGCAACTCGAAGATCGTGCGGCGGGTGACCACTTCGCGGCGATGGCGCACGAACGCCTCGAGCATCTGCTTGAGGTTGAGCAACTGCGGCCGGCCGTCCACCAGGGCGACCATGTTGATGCCGAACACGCTCTCCATCTGGGTCTGCTGGTAGAGATTGTTGAGCACCACCTCGGCCGACTCGTTGCGTTTGACCTCGATGTAGATGCGCATGCCGTCCTTGTCGGACTCGTCGCGCAACTCGGTGATGCCCTCGAGCTTCTTTTCCTTCACGAGTTCGGCGATTTTTTCGATCAACCGTGCCTTGTTCACCTGGTAGGGCAACTCGGTGACGATGATCGACTCGCGACCGTTGTCCTCGTTGACCTCGACGTCGGCGCGCGCCTTCATGCGCACCCGGCCGCGGCCGGTGTGGTAGGCAGCGTGGATGCCGGCGGCGCCGTTGATGATGCCCGCGGTCGGAAAGTCCGGGCCGGGGATGTACTGCATGATGTCGCTGATGCTGATGTCCGGATCATCGATCAGCGCAATCACTGCGCGCACCACCTCGGTGAGGTTGTGCGGCGGGATGTTGGTAGCCATGCCGACGGCGATACCGGCGGAGCCATTGATGAGCAGGTTCGGCACCCGGGTCGGCATGACCGTGGGCTCGAGTTCCTTCTCGTCGTAGTTGGGCTGGAAATCGACGGTGTCCTTGTCGATGTCGGCCATGAGCTGGTGCGTGAGCCGCGCCATGCGCGCTTCGGTGTAGCGCATCGCGGCGGCGGAGTCGCCATCCACCGAGCCGAAGTTGCCCTGCCCGTCCACCAGCAGGTAACGCAGCGAGAACGGCTGCGCCATGCGCACCAGGGTGTCGTACACCGACTGGTCGCCGTGCGGATGGTATTTGCCGATCACGTCACCGACGATTCGCGCAGATTTGTAATAGGGCTTGTTGGAATGCGCGCCAAGCTCATGCATGGCAAACAGGACGCGTCG
>JBKJMY010000001.1:0-3508 GCA_046596115.1 Arenimonas sp. | reverse complement strand
GGCGCCGATACCCATGCACTGTCCGCACCAGCGCTCGACAGCGCGCTCGAAGTCCTGGCGGCGAACCAGGTGCAGGTGCGCGTGTCCAAGGGCGGCGAGTTCACGCCGACGCCGGCTGTGTCGCACGCGATCCTCGTGCACAACCGCGGCCGCGAACGTGGACTGGCCGACGGCATCGTCATTACGCCCTCGCACAATCCCCCCGAGGACGGCGGCTTCAAGTACAACCCGACCAACGGCGGGCCCGCCGAGTCCGAAGCCACCGGCTGGATCCAGGACCGCGCCAATGAATTGCTGGTCGCGGGATTGCGCGGTGTTCGCCGCCTGCCGTTGGCGCAGGCACGGACCTCGGGTTGCGTGCGCGAGCACGATTATCTTTCCAATTACGTGGAAGACCTGGCCAGCGTGGTGGACTTCGAGGCGATTCGCGGCGCCCGACTGCGCCTGGGCGTGGATCCACTGGGTGGCGCCGGCGTGCACTACTGGGCACCGATCGCCGAACGCTACGGCATTGACCTCACCGTGGTCAGCGATACGGTCGATCCGCAGTTCGCCTTCATGACGCTTGATTGGGACGGCCGCATCCGAATGGATCCATCCTCGCGCGATGCGATGCAGCGCCTGGTCGCGATGAAGGATCGCTTCGATGTCTCGTTTGCCTGTGACACCGACCACGATCGCCACGGCGTGGTCACCCGCACGGGTGGCCTGATGCCGCCCAATCATTACCTGGCGGTGCTGTCGGATTTCCTGTGCCGCAATCGACCGCAATGGCCGGCAGATGCGGCGATCGGCAAGACCGTGGTCACCACCGCGCTGATCGATCGCGTGGCGGCGCGCCTGGGGCGCAAGTTGTTCGAAGCCCCGGTGGGCTTCAAGTGGTTTGCGCCCGGCCTGTTCGACGCCAGCCTGGCCTTCGGCGCCGAGGAAAGCGCGGGGGCGTCCATGCTGCGTCGTGACGGCACGGTCTGGACCACCGACAAGGACGGCATCGTGCCGGCGCTGATGAGCGCCGAGCTCACCGCGCTGACCGGCCGCGACCCGTACGAGGCCTATCGCGCATTGGTCGCCGAATTGGGCGAGCCATTTGCAGATCGCATAGAGGCACCGGCGACGCCCGAGCAGAAGAAGAAACTCGCCAGCCTTTCTCCGGATGCATTGAAGGGCGCGACTTTGGCGGGTGAGGCGATCACCGAGGTGCTGGTTCGCGCGCCTGGCAACGACGCTGCCATCGGCGGCATCAAGGCGGTCTCGGCCAGCGGCTGGTTCGCCGCGCGGCCTTCGGGCACCGAGGCCATCTACAAGATCTACGCGGAAAGCTTCCGCGATGAAGCGCACCTGCGCGAGTTGCTCGGGCAGGCGCAAGGCATCGTGGACCGCGCCCTGCAATAGCCCGGGAAGGGCACCCATACAGGAGACATGGCATGGACAGCCAGCAGACGCAACGCATGCAACAACAGGACATCGACACCATTCGCTTCCTGGCCGTGGACATGGTGCAAAAGGCAGACAGTGGCCATCCCGGCATGCCCTTGGGCGCCGCACCGATGGCCTGGGTGCTGTGGACGAAATGGCTGCGGCACAATCCCGGCAACCCGCACTGGTTCGGACGCGACCGCTTCGTGCTTTCGGCAGGCCATGGCTCGGCGCTGTTGTACAGCCTGCTGCACCTGACCGGATACGACCTGTCGCTGGACGAGATCAAGCGCTTTCGGCAATGGGGCAGCAAGGCGCCCGGGCATCCTGAGCGCGGCCACACAGCCGGTGTCGAAGTCACCACCGGACCATTGGGACAAGGCATGGCCAACGCGGTTGGCATGGCCATTGCCGAGGCGCAGTTGGCAGCGACCTATAACGTCGACAGCCATGCACCGATCGACCATCGCACCTACGCCATCGTCAGCGACGGCGACCTGATGGAAGGCATGGCGTCCGAAGCGGCATCACTGGCCGGCCACCTGCAGCTGGGCAAACTCACCTGCCTGTATGACGACAACTTCGTGACGCTGGCGGCGGGCACCGATATCGCTTTCACCGAGGATCGCGCCGCTCGCTTCGCTGCCTATGGCTGGCACACCGTGCTGGTGCCCGATGGCAACGACGTGGATGCGATTGATGCGGCGCTGGCGCAGGCACGCGCAGAGACGACGCGGCCATCGCTTATTCTGGTGCGCACGCACTTGGGCTTCGGCTCGCCAGAGCAGGACAGCTTCAAGGCACATGGTTCGCCTCTAGGCGAGAAGGATGTGCTGGCGACCAAGCGCGCACTCGGCTGGCCCGAGCAGCCAGACTTCCTGGTGCCGCCCGATTCGCTGCAGCGATTCCGCACCGCGCTTGAGCGTGGCGCCGCAATGGAATCGGAATGGGATGCGGTCATCACTGCCTACGCCGCCGCCCAGCCTGCGCTGGCTGCGGCACTCGACACCCGCATGCGCGATGCGCTGCCGGCCGACTGGGATGCCGACATCCCGGTGTTTCCTGCAGATGCCAAGGGCATGGCGACCCGCGATGCTTCCGGCAAGGTGATGAATGCGATCGCGCCACGCCTGCCTGCGCTGGTGGGCGGATCCGCGGACCTCGATCCCTCGACCAAGACCGCGTTGAAGGGCCTGGGCGATTTCAATCCACCGGCGCGCCCGAGTGACGACACCCAGGGGTCGGAGGGCGGTGGCTGGAGCCACGCCGGGCGCAACCTGCATTTCGGCGTGCGCGAACACGCGATGGGTGCGATTGCCAACGGCATGGCGGCGCACGGCGGCTTCCTCGCGTTCGGCGCCACCTTCCTGATTTTCTCCGACTACATGCGTCCAGCGATTCGCCTGGCGGCGCTGTCCAACCTGCACCTCGTGCATGTGTTCACCCACGACAGCATCGCGCTGGGCGAGGACGGACCCACCCACCAGCCGGTGGAGCAACTGGCCAGCCTGCGTGCGATCCCGAACGTGCTGGTGATTCGTCCGGCCGATGCCAACGAAACCGCCGTGGCCTGGCGGGTGGCAGTTGAAACGCGCGGTCGGCCGGTGTTGCTGGTATTGACCCGGCAGGCAGTGCCAACCCTGGATCGCAGCGTGCTGGCGTCCGCCGACGGCCTGCGCCAGGGCGCCTACGTGCTCGACGATGGCGCCGGCTCGGCGACGCAGCCCCAGCTGATCCTGATCGGCACCGGCTCGGAAGTCAGCCTGGTGCTTGAGGCGGCGTCGGTACTGCGTGGCGAAGGCATCACCGTGCGCTGCGTATCGATGCCGAGTTGGGAATTGTTCGAAGCGCTGCCGCTGGCCGAGCGCGAGCGCGTGCTGCCGCCGTCAGTGCGTGCGCGCGTGGCGGTGGAACTGGGCGTCGCACAGGGCTGGCAGCGCTACACCGGTGATGCCGGCGGCATCGTCTCGGTGGATCGCTTTGGCGCGTCGGCACCGGCCGACGTACTGCTGCGCGAGTATGGCTTCACCGTGGAGGCGGTCTGCGCGCAGGCACGCGCCACGCTGGCGCGTGTGGCCGCGCAGGCGACAGG
>JBKJMY010000151.1:0-10332 GCA_046596115.1 Arenimonas sp. | reverse complement strand
CGCGGTGGTGCGCCGCTATCGGTGGCGCTGGAGCAGCAACATGGCTTGTTCTCGCGGCTGTACGTGAACCTGGTGCGCGCCGGTGAATCCGGCGGCGGGCTCGATGGCGCGTTGCGCCGGCTGGCCGACTATCTCGAGCGCAGTCGCGAGTTGCGCGCGCGGGTGGTGAACGCCCTCATCTATCCGGTCATTCTTGTTGTGCTGGTTGGTGCATCGATCCTGTTCCTGCTCACCGCCGTGGTCCCGCAGTTCCAGGAAGTCTTCGTCAGCCTGAACGCCGACCTGGCCTGGTATACCCGCGCGGTGATGGCGGCCAGCACCGGGATACGCAAGGGCTGGCCACTGCTGTTGGCCGTGGCACTGGTGCTGGCGTGGTGGCTGAACGGCCGGATCGCTGATCCCGCGTGGCGGCTGCGCATGGACGAGCGCCTGTTGCAGTGGAAGCTGACCGGCAGCCTGGTCGCACGCCTGGACACCGCGCGCCTGGCGCGCACGCTCGGCACCCTGGTCGGCAATGGCGTGCCGCTGATGAGCGCCTTGAACCTCAGCCGCAATGTCCTGTCGAACCGGGTGCTGGCCAATGCGCTTGACGAAGCCGCCACGGAAGTGAAGTCGGGTTCAGGCCTGGGCTATGCACTCGGCCGGCAGAAAGTGTATCCGCGCTTGGCCGTGCAGATGATCCAGGTCGGGGAAGAGTCAGGCGAGCTCGACACCATGCTGTTGAAGGTGGCCGACACCTTCGATATCGAAACACGCAACGCGATCGACCGGCTGCTGGCTGTGATGGTGCCCGCGCTCACCCTGGCGATGACCGCCGTGGTCGGTGCAGTGATCCTGTCCGTGCTGCTGCCGATCTACGACATGACAGGAAACCTTGGATGAAGACAATGCCCCGCAACCGCTCTGCCCGCCGTGCCCAGGGTTTCACCCTGATTGAAATGATCGCCGTGATCGCACTGATCGCCGCGATTGCCGCGCTGGTCGGCGGCAAGATCATCAGCAACCAGAAACGCGCGCAGTGGAACCTGGCCAAGACCCAGATGCAGAACCTGGCCAACGAAGTGGACCAATACCAGACCGACGTCGGCCGCTATCCGGAATCGCTGCAGCAATTGCTCGCGGCCCCCGGCGACGCCGACGGTTGGCTCGGACCCTATGCCAAGGCAAACGACCTCAAGGATCCCTGGCACCACGACATCACCTATACGGCCAGCGGCGACAATGGCTTCGAACTGCGTAGCCTGGGCACGGATGGCAAGCCCGGTGGCGACGGCGCCGACAAGGACTTGGTCGCGCCGACGCCCTGATCGCGCCGCGACCCTCGCCCATGCGCGCCGCGCGCGGCTTCACCTTGCTCGAGATGATCGTGGTGGTCGTGCTGTTCGCCGCGATCAGTGCGCTTGCCGCGTCGGTGGTGTCGCGCAACCTGCCGGCGCAACAGTTGCGCCGCGCCACCAGGGAAATCGCCGCGCAGTTGCGCTACACCCGGGCGCGGGCAATTTCCACCGGGACCGCGCAGGTGTTCGTATTCGATACGCGAACCCGCGCATGGCGCGGGCCCGATCGCCACCATGGCGATGTGCCTGCTTCGATCCAGGTCGTCGCCACCGCGGCGCAGGGCGAACAGGAAGGTGACCAGACCGCCGTGGTCCGGTTTTTCCCGGAAGGCGCCGCGACCGGCGGCCGCTTCGTGCTGCGGCGTGATCGGGCGGCCTGGCAGATCGACATTGAATGGCTCACTGGCGAAGTGCGCGTGAGTCGCGCCGGTGCGCAGCCATGATGCGCCCCGCGCGCGGCTTCACCCTGCTCGAGGTGTTGCTGGCTTTCGTCATCCTGGCCGCAGCCGCGGGATTGTTGCTGGGCATGCTGTCCGGCGGACTGGGGCAGGTCGCGCGTGCGCGCAGCGAAACCGAGGCCAGCCTGTACGCACAAAGCCTGCTCGATGGCATCGGCATCCTGGAGCCGCTCGCGCCGGGATCGCGCGACGGCGAGTTTGATTCGGGGCGCTACCACTATCGGCTGGAGATCGCGCAGGTCGTAGACCCCGTGCCGCTGCCGGCTACGCCGCCGGCGGCCGTGGAAAATGCTCTACCCGGGCAGTCGCCGCCACTGTTCTACCGTGTGTCATTGCTGGTGCGCTGGGGCGACCGGCCGACCCAGCAGCTGGCGCTGGCAACGCTGCGTGCGCGGTCCCCCAGCCTGTTGGTCCCGCCGCCTTGAAGGCGCGCGCCCGTGGCTTCACGCTGCTCGAAGTCGTGCTGGCTACCAGCCTTCTGGCGGTGGGCATGGCGCTCGCCTTCGGCATTCTTCGCGGCACCGCGCGCGCGACCTCGGGCGCCGAAGCAAGTGCCCAGCAACATGAGCGCCTGCGCGCCGTGCAGGGATTCCTGCGCACGCAGGTGAACGCCGCGCTGCCGATCGGATTCGAATTCGACGCAGAGTCCGGCGTGGCGACCTACTTCCGGGTCATGCCGCACAAGCTCGAACTGGTGGCCGGCATGCCCGGCTACCTGTCGCGCGGCGGTCCGTATTTCCAGAGCTTCGAACTGGTCGATGGTCCGGACGGCCAGCGCCTGCTGTTCCAGGGCCGGATGATGACGCCGGATGGTCCGCTGCAGGCGGACCGCGCCCCGGTGGTCCTGCTCGATGGCATCGCGGACGCGACCTTCGAGGCGCAGACACTGGATGCGCAAGGCCAACTTGCCGGCTGGGGCAACTGGATCGCGTCGGCGCAGCTTCCGCCCCTGGTGCGCCTGCGCGTGCGTTTTGCCGATCGCCGACGCTGGCCGGAGTTCGTCGCGGCGACGCGGCTGTCCGCGCTGCAGGTGCCCCTTGTGCAGCAGGCAGCGAGGCAATGATCCTCCGCGTATTGCGTGCTCACTCGCTGTGCCTGCGCGCAACGCGCCTGCGCGCAACGCGCCTGCGCGCAGTCAGCCGGCCCGCCCATCGCCATCGCGGCGCTGCCCTGCTGATCGTGCTGTGGGCCGTAGTTGTGCTGACCGGCATGGTCACGCTGTTTGCCATCACCGCGCGTACCGAGGGTCTGCAGGGCAGGACGCTGGCACGCTCCACTGCGGCGCGCTATGCCGCCGAAGCCGGGCTCGAAGTCGCCGCCGTCCACCTGCAGGGCGGCGACCTGGTGACCCGCTGGTTGCCCGATGGCCGATCGCAACGTTTTCCGTTTGCCGGCTTCACGGTCGAAGTACGTGCCGTGGACGAGTCCGCGAAGGTGGACTTGAATGCGGCGCCACTGGATGTACTGAGCGGCCTGTTCAGCGCGCTGGCCATTGACCCCGACCGCGCCCGCGCACTCGCAGGCGCGATCATGGACTGGCGCGACGCCGACAACCTGGTGGCGGCCGAAGGCGGCGCCGAAGATCTCGACTACGCGCGCGCTGGCCTGCCCTATGGCGCCAAGGACCGTCCGTTCGACACCGTGGGCGAACTGCGCCAGGTGCTCGGCATGGATGCGGCCACCTTCGAACGCGCCCGTCCATACCTGACCATCTACACCGGGCAGGCACGGCCAACACCCGCCTTCGCGGCGCGGCCCGTGCTGCAGGCGCTGGGGATGTCGCCCGAACAGATCGCCCAAGTGCTGGTGCAACGCGGCGAATCCCAGCCCGGCCAGCCGGCTGCGCTGCCGGGCCAGCTGGCCACCCTCGCCGCGCAGGGAACAGGCACGTATAGTATTTCGAGCCAAGCAACCCGTGCGGACGGCACGCGGGTCAGGATCCAGGCCGTCATCCGTATCGGCGGGGGCGGCGGTTCCGGGCAGATGTACCTGCCCCTGTCCTGGCGAGTTGGAGAGAGCGACTGATGCCTGCAAGCGACACCGTGTTCGGAGCGTTCGAACCCCTGCGCCTGCGCTATCTCGACAGTCCGCTGCCGGAATGGCTGCGTCGCGCGGGCGAGGCGGTGCTGTCATTGCTGCCGGCCGTGCTGCGTCGCCAGTTGGGTGCCGGTGATCGTCGCTTGCTGATCGGTCTGGATGGTGCGCAATTGCAGTTGCACGCGCTCGACGACAGCGGCAGCCACCCGATCGGGACGCTGCCACTGGGCGATCCTGCCTTGCTCGAGCAGCTGCGCCTTCGGCTCGACGAATCATCGGCCAGCGTGCCGCGCTGGCTGCTGCTCGATGCAAGCCAGACCCTGCGCCCGGTGCTGGCCGTGCCGGCCACGGCCGAAGCGAGACTGCGCGACGTGATGGTGCACGAGATTGACCGGCAGACGCCGTTCGCACCCGACCAGGTGAGTTTCGAAGCGCGCGTTCTCGCCCGCGATGCCGCAAGCCGGCAACTGAAAGTCGAACTGGTGGTATTGCCGATCACGCGCCTTCAGGCCGCGCTTGCGCGCCTGGGTCCGCTCGCCGAAGGCCTGGCTGGCGTAGACGCCGTCGATGCGCAAGGCCATCGCCTGGGCGTCAACCTGCTGCCCACGCCCGGTCGTACGCTGCGTCGGAATCGCGCGCGCAGCCTGAACCGCTGGCTGGCAGTGGTATCGGTCGCGGCTTTGTTCGCGGCGATGTGGCTGGCGCTTGGCAATCGGCAGGCAGCGTTTGCCCAAACCGACGCGCGCGTCGCCGCGACCCGCGTGCAGGCCAAGCAGGTCCGGCGCCTGCGCAACGAGCTCAAGGCGTCGGTTGACGCGTCCAATTTCCTGGCCCGCAAACGCGCCGGGCAGCCGACCATGCTCGAGTTGCTCAGTGACCTCACCGCGCGCATTCCCGATAGCACCTATCTGGAGAAGGTCACGTTCAACGAAGGCAGCGTCGTGCTGATCGGACAGAGCCAGCAGGCGTCCGCCCTGGTTGGCCTGCTGCAGGGTTCAACGCTGATCCGGCGACCGACCCTCACCGGCTCCGTGCAGACCGATCCGCGCACCGGCAAGGAACGCTTCACGCTCACCGCCGTGGTTGTCGGCAGTGACAAGGAAAAGGAGGCGAATGATGCAGCCGCTTCCCGCTGATCGTTGGCGCATCCTGGGCGGCCTTGTGTTGGCGATCGCGATCGCCTACATCGTGCTGGTGCACTGGTGGTTCACCGCGCCCATGGTGTCGCTTGGCGATGACATCACTGGATTGCGCGACGAACAGCGGCAGCTGCTGGCCGAAGTCGCGCAGCGTCCGCAGATCGAGGCACGGCTGTCACAAGTGCGGCAGTTCGAGGCTGGCAATCCCGGCTTCCTGCCCGAAGGCAGCCCCGAGCTGGCAAGCGCCGGCCTGGTGCAGCGACTGCAGACGGTCGTCGCCAGCGCCAGCCCCAATCCAAACGCATGCCAGATCACCGCACAGACGCCGACCGATTCGCCAAGCCAGGACCGCTATCCGCGGGTGCTGGTGCAGGTCCGCCTGCGCTGCGGCATGACCGAACTCGCCGCCGTCCTGCATGCGCTTGAAGGCGGCAGCCCGCAGTTGTTCATCGACAACCTGGACATGCTGTCGCGGCGCAGCTACCTGCAGGGCGCCAACGATGGCGTCGGCCAGGACGTGAGCTTCGATCTGTACGGCTACTTGCGCACGCCGCCGGCCGTGAGCGCCCGCCGTGGCTGACACCTTGCGCCCCGCCAGCATGCTGATTGGCGCCGTCTGCCTGTGGGCGGTGTCGGTCCTGCTGCTTGCCCTGGCCGGCTTGGGTTCGCGTGTGTCGGAGTCCGGTGTGGATGCCGTGCCGCCACCGATTCCAAACGTGTCCCTGGTCGCGACGCCGTCGCGCCTGGGGCCGATGTCTGACTACGCGCAAGTAGGCCAGCGTCCGCTGCTCAACCAGGATCGACGCGAAAGCCTCGCGCCCGCAGCCGAAGGCGGCACCGACGAGCTCGATGTCATCCTCACCAGCGTGTTGATCACGCCGCGATTGCAGATGGCGATCCTGACCGACTCCAAGGATTCCTCGACCAGGCGGGTCAAGGTCGGGGAAAACGTGGAAGGCAGCAACTGGCATCTCGCGCGCCTCGAGCCCCGCCTTGCCGTGCTTGAAGGCCCGGCTGGGCAGCGCAGCCTGGTGTTACGTGTATACGACGGGCGGGGTGGGGCGCCACCCACCGTGCTTGGCGTCGGCGCGGCCGCGCGTTCAGTCGAGGGCATGTCCAACGTGCAGCCCGTCGCCGGCAATGATGGCGGCGGTGACGCAGCCGATGCCGCGCGCGGCAGCATCCAGGCGTCGGGCACGGCAGACGCCCCACGCCCTCCGGTGGCGACCAATTCGGTGAAGCCAGCCCCACCGGCGCAGGCCGCCGCGCCGCCACCGCCTGCATCGCAGGACGCACAGATTGAAGCCATCCGCCGTCGCATCGAGGCCAGGCGCGCGCAGATGCGCGCCGAAGTCCAGGCGGCCGGATCCCAGGACCATTGAATTGCCGCAGAAGATCAAGCCAATGAACTTTTCCTTTCGCAACAGTTTGCTGCTTCCCGTCGCACTGCTTGCCTTGCTGGCGGGCTGCGTGACGCCGGCCGCGCCGATCATGAAGCACAGCCCGGAACCCCTGGCGAGGGCCATGCCAGGCACGGTCGGCAGTTCCGCGGATACCGGAATCGGCAACGGCGCCGACAACGCGCGCCGCGAACCGGCACGGATCAGCCGGGGTACCGGCCAGGTGATCAACCAGCGCGTGGCCGCGCTGCCGCCACCGGCGTTTGGCGGCGGCGGCGAAGCAACCTTCAACTTCGAAGGCGAATCGCTGCAGGCCGTGGTCAAGGCGATCCTGGGTGACCTGTTGCAGCAGAACTACACGATCGCACCCGGCGTGCAGGGCACGGTCACCTTCGCCACGCCGCACGGCGTCAATCCCGCGCAGGCTTTCTCGCTGCTGGAGATGGTGCTGGGCTGGAACAATGCCCGTGCGGTCTGGAATGGCGGGCAGTGGAACATCGTCCCCACCGACCAGGCGATCCAGGGCAACCTGTCGCCGCGCACTGGTTCGGCCGGCAATGTCCGCGGCTACGAGGTGCGTGCGGTACCGCTCAAGTACATCTCCGCCACGGAGATGGAAAAGCTGATCAAGCCCTATGCCCGCACCGGCGCCGTGGTGCAGGTGGACAATGCGCGCAACCTGATCGTGCTGGCCGGCACCCGCGCCGAACTGCAGAACTACCTGCGCACGGTCGAGATCTTCGACGTCGACTGGCTGGCCGGCATGTCGGTAGGCGTGTTCCCGTTGCAGTCGGCGCAGGCCACCAAGGTGGTTTCCGAACTGGAGAAGGTGTTCGGCGAGGGTGGCAAGACACCGCTGGCCGGCATGTTCCGCTTCATGCCGCTGGACGGGCAAAACGCGGTGATGGTGATCACCCCGCAGGCGCGCTACCTCACCGAGGTGCAGAGCTGGATTGAGCGCATGGATGCCGGCGGCGATGGCGCGCGGTTGTATGTGTACGAAGTGAAGTACGTGAAGGCGACCGACCTGGCCGAACAACTTGGCAATGTCTATGGCAATCAATCGAGCGCGAAGCCCAGCGCACCGTCGCTGATGCCCGGTCTTGATCCGGTCGAAGTCCGGACCACCGACATGCCCCCCGTCGGTGGCGCGTTTTCTGGTTCGAACTCCTCCGGCTCGGCTGCCGGTGCGTCGGGTAACACCAACACCACGTTGAACATTGGCGGCAGCGATGTCGGGGTCAGCGCGGTCGAGGAGAGCAACTCGCTGCTGGTTCGCGCCAGCCCGGTGCAGTGGGAGTCAATCCGCCGCGCCATCGATCGCCTCGACAGCATGCCGCTGCAGGTGCATATCGAGGCCCAGGTGGTTGAGGTGAAGCTGCAGGGCGCACTGAGCTACGGCGTGAGCTGGTTCTTCGGCAACGCCATCGACGCAGTCACCCGGGGTACCACCGACTCGATCACCAACTGGCGAAATTCCGGCACCAGCATCGTTCCTGCTTCGGCAACCGGGGGCGGCGCCGCTTTCACCTTCCTGGGCCCGAGTGCGCAGGCGATCGTCAGAACCCTGGATGCGGTTTCCGACGTGCGCATCCTCTCGGCGCCTTCGGTGCTGGTGCGCAACAACGTCACCGCCGATTTCAGCTCCGGCCAGCAGATTCCGGTCGCCAGCACCATCCTCAACAACAACGGCAACAGCAACAACGACAACACCTACAGCCAGGTGCAGTTCCGCCAGACCGGCGTCAGCCTGAAGGTCAAGCCGCGGATCAGCAGCAACGGCATGGTGTTCATGGAAATCACCCAGGACGTCAGCTCGCCCAGCGTGACCGGGCCGGTGATCGGCGGCAACGTCAGCGTGGACAACAACAAGCTGCACACCGAAGTCGCGGTGCAGAGCGGCGAAACCATCGCGCTGGCCGGCCTGATCAAGACCGACCAGGGCCATGGTTCCTCAGGCATTCCCTACCTCAGCCGCATCCCGATCATCGGTGGCCTGTTTGGTATCCAGGACAAGCATGAGAACCGCCAGGAAGTGCTGGTACTGATCACGCCGACGGTGATCCGCGATCCCACCGAGGCGCGCCAGATGACCGACGAATATGGGGAGCGCTTCCGCGGGCTGGAGCCCCTTCGCACTGGCCGGCCCGCAAGCCGCTGATGCGGCACGGCGGGCTGCCTGTGGTCGTGCTGCCGATTTCCAATGCGCGCGTTGCGCTGGACGCCTGCCTGGCATCGCTCGCGCGCACCTTGCCAGGTGGTAGCGCCGTACGAATCATTGACGATGCATCCAGCGACCCGCAGCTGGAACCGATGGTGCGTGGATGGTGCGAGCGCAGCGGGCTGGACGCGCGCTACCAGCGGCAACCGTCGCGCAGCGGGGTGTTGCGCGCATTGAAGGCGCTGCTCGACGACAGCGATTCGGTGGCGGCAGACGCTGACGTCGTCGTGCTGGGTGCCGACGCGATCACCTGCCCGTCCTGGTTGCAGTCACTCGCTACGTGCGCCGGGTCTGCCCCCGACGTGTTCTCGCTGGTGCCCTGGTCCAATCGCGATGAGCTCGCGGCGTTTCCGCAACTTCGCGCACCCAATCCACGCCCGACGCAGTCCGATGGAGACGCCATCGCCGCGGCTGCGCGCGCTCTGGCGATTGAACCACCGCTGGATTTTCCGCCTTCGATCGGTGCCTGCATTTACCTGCGTCGCGCCGCGCTTGATCAAGTCGGTGGACTGGACAGCAACAGTTTCCACGGGTCGGCGGGCCTGGACGACGTCTGCCGGCGCGCGAGTGCGCTGGGCTGGCGCCATGCCCTTTGTCCGTCGGCCTATGTCGCGCGCCAGGATGACGAGTTGCCGCGCAATCCCGAATCCGGCGACGACCGCGACCGGCTGCTTGCCCGCTGGCCGGACCAGCGCGAGCGCATCGCGCGCTGTTTCCTCGACGATCCGATGCGCGGCTTGCGCGCCAAGCTGCAGGGCGAGATCGACCGCATCGCGGCGGGTGGCCCGCAACGTGACCTGTTTGCATGAACACCACCGAATCGCGCCATAGTTTCAAGGGCCGGCCGATCGGCGCGGGTCGCGCCCAGCACGCGACCGACGTCGGTGTCGTGGTGGTGACCTTTGCCTCCGCGCGCACCATCCGGCATTGCCTGGAGTTGCTGCTGTCGGCGCATAGCGTGGTGCGCATCCTGGTGGTGGACAACGCGTCCGCCGATGGCACCGCGGACCTGGTCGCCGACATGGCTGGCCAGCACGATCGCATCACCCTGGTGCGCAACGCCGAAAACCGCGGCTTTTCCGCTGCGTGCAACCAGGGCGCCAGCGCGCTCGCCACGCCCTGGGTGTGCTTCGTCAACCCGGATTGCTACGTACCCGGCGCATCCATGGACGGGCTGGTGGAACACGGCATCCATGCCGCTGGCGCCGGACTGATCGGCGTGGACATCGTTGACGAACAGGGTGTGCCCGAGCTGGCAGCCCGTCGCCGCGATCCGTCCCTGCGCGACCTGATGCGCCAGCATGGCAGCCGCGAGGATCTCTATCTCGGGCGGGATCCCAAACAGGACCTGCAGCAGGTCGAAGCGGTTTCCGGCGCGCTGATGATGATGCCGCTGGGGCTGTTCCTGCAGTTGGGCGGTTTCGACGAGAGCTTCCTTTTGCATGTCGAAGACCTCGACCTGTGCCGGCGCACCCGCGATGCAGGCTACGAAGTGCTGGTGGCCAACGACATCACTGTCGTGCATGTCGGCGGTGTCTCGAGCCGCGCCCGCCCGGTGTGGGTGGAATGGCAGAAGCACGCCAGCATGTGGCGCTATTTCCGCAAGTTCGAAGCGGCCGATACTCCGGCGCTGGAGCGACCGGTGTTGTGGCTGGGGCTATGGGCGCATTTTGCCGTCGCCGCCGCCAAGGCGCTGGCCAAGCCCCTCTAGCAGCACCTGTACTGTGTGAGTGGCCACAC
>JBKJMY010000093.1:0-6812 GCA_046596115.1 Arenimonas sp. | reverse complement strand
ACCGTCGTGAACGCGATCACCCTGGGCATCCTCGCGGGTGGCCGCGGTACGCGGCTCGGGGGCATCGACAAGGCCCTGTGCGAGTTCCGGGGCGAGCGCCTTCTCGACCGGACGCTGTCCGCCTTCGGGGGAGGCGGACCGGAGTCAGCCCAGGTGCTGCTCAGTCGCGGCAAGGCCATGACAGGCCTGCCCGATGATGCCCGATGGCGCATCGTCCCTGACATTCGCGATGGATCGCTAGGCCCGCTGGCCGGGCTGGAAGCGTTGCTGGTTGCGGCGCCGACCGCATGGCTGCTCAGCGCGCCGGTCGACCTGCGCGACGTGCCTGCAAACCTCGCGACGCAGTTGCGTGCCTGTGCTGCAAATGGAATCGCCTGCGTCATACGCGATGCAGATGGTCTGCAGCCACTGGTGGGACTCTGGCCCGTCGCATCCACGCTTTGCGCCGTGCGCGCGGCGCTCGATGCCGGGCGACTGTCGGCACACGGCCTGCTCGAGCAGCTCGATCACGCGATCCTCGACGTGTCCCCGGCGCGCCTGGGAAACCTCAATCGCAGCGAAGACTTTGCACACCAGTGAATACCGAAAGCTTTCCGACCCGCATCAGTTTCGAACAGGCCGAACAGATCCTTGCGGGCGTAGCCGCAGCTGCCCGCCTGCCGGTGGAACGCGTCTCGCCCGCGATGGCTGCCGGCCGGATCCTGGCGGAAGACATCGATGCCGGCGCCGACTTCCCGGGCTTCGACAATTCGGCCATGGATGGATTTGCACTGCGCAGTAGCGACCTCGACGCGGACGCTGGCGTGCATGACCTGGAGCTGGTGGGAGAACAGTTTGCAGGCCTGGCAACAGGCGCGCGCATCGGACCCGGCCAATGCCTGCGCGTCACAACCGGTGCGATGATGCCAGAAGGCGCGGACGCGGTCGTGATGAAGGAATTGGCCGAGCAACATGCAGGACGGGTACGCATCAAGGCGTCCGTCGTTGCCGGCCAGCATGTCCGCCGCCAGGGCGAGGATGTGCGTCGCGGTGAGCGCGTGCTGCGCGCAGGCGACCTGCTGACGCCTGCAGGTGTCAGTCTTGCCGTGGCCGTGGGTCACAGCGAACTGCCGGTGCATCGCAGACCCACCGTCGCACTGTTCACCACCGGCGACGAACTGCGCGCCCCGGGCATCACGCTCAAGCGCGGCGAGATCCACGACAGCAATCGCGCACTCCTGCAGGGCCTCCTGCTGGCCGAAGGCTTCCAGCCCGTCACCTGGCCGGTGCTTGCAGATGATCCGACGCGAATCGCCACGGCACTTGGCGATGCCGCCGAGGCCTTCGATGTGGTGATTACCTGCGGCGGCGTGTCTGCCGGCGAAAAGGACCATATCCCGGCGTGGCTGGCAACAGCGGGCAAGGTGCATTTCTGGAAGGTACGGATGCGTCCTGGCATGCCGGTGCTCGCCGGACAGGTCGCCGCCTGCCAGTTCCTCGGACTGCCCGGCAATCCGGTGTCCGTGTTCGCCACCTGGCTGACGCTCGGACGCCCGTTCCTGGATGCCCTGCAGGGTCGGCGTGAGCCCAGGACGCGTTGGTTTGCCCGCCTGGAACTGCCCGTTGGCAAACATCACGACCGGCTCGAGTTCCTGCGCGGTTGCATGCGCTGCGACAGCAACGGCCAACTGCACGTCTCACCGGACCCGGCGGACGGTTCGCATCGGCTGCGCGCCGCGGCCGCCGCCAATTGCCTGCTGCTGTTGCCCGAAGGGGTGGGTCAGTGGCAAGCGGGACAGGTTGTCGAAGTGCTGCCGCTGTCGGCCGCAGGCGGAGCGTAAGCTTTCGCCATGGACGCAATCATCCACGAAATTTCGGTAGTGCAGGCGCAGGAACTGCAGCGATCCGGCGTGCGACTGCTGGACGTGCGCGATCCGGAAGAGCACGTGCTGGGCCTGCCTGATGGGGCCCTCGCGGCACCGCGCGCCGAGCTCGAGGCCATGCCGCAGCGTTTCCATGCCGTTCCGGCCGCGCCGCTGATGCTCATCTGCGGCAGCGGCCGACGATCCCTGCTGGCGGCCGAAGCGCTCGCGGCCAAGGGCTATGCGCGCCTGTACTCGATCGCTGGCGGGATCGACGCCTGGCGCGATGCCGGTTTGCCGATGAACGCGCCGGATGTGGCGCCAGACTTCCTCGCTCGTTATGCACGGCACCTGCAACTTCCCCAGGTCGGACTGGCAGGGCAACAGACTCTGGAAGCATCCCGGGTGTTGCTGGTTGGTGCCGGTGGCCTCGGCTCGCCCGTGGCCTACTATCTGGCGGCGGCTGGCGTGGGCAGTTTGCGTATCGTTGATGACGACCGGGTCGAGCGCAGCAACCTGCAGCGGCAAATCCTGCATCGCGACGATGCTGTCGGTACGCCCAAGGTGGCATCGGCCGCCGCGGCGATCGCCGGATTGAATCCGCGTACGCACGTCGATGCGCGACAGGTTCGCCTGGACGCGTCGAACATCGATGCGCTTCTCGCCGACATCGACCTGGTCGTGGATGGCGCCGACAATTTTCCGACGCGCTACCTGCTGTCCGACGCCTGTGTCCGCCATGGCAAGCCGCTGGTGTACGGCGCGGTTCATCGTTTCGAGGGCCAGGTCAGCGTGTTCGACGCAGGCAGGCAACGCGGAATCGCACCGTGTTATCGCTGCCTGTTCCCGGACGCACCGCGCGCGGAAGATGCGCCCAATTGCGCGGAGGCGGGCGTGCTCGGCGTATTGCCTGGCGTGATCGGACTCCTGCAGGCAACCGAAGTCTTGAAACTATTGCTTGGCATCGGCGAGCCGCTGGTCGGAAGGTTGCTGCATTTTGATGCGCTCGCAATGCGCTTCCGCGAAACCCGATTGCGTCCAGACCCCGGATGCATCGCCTGCGGTGCGAACGCCTCGACCGGCCCGGATTGAACTGCAAAGGCGGGCCGGAGCGGATTGACCCACGTAGTCAATGGCGCGTCATTCAGTCCCTACGGTGCATGCATGGCCTACGATAAGCCGCATCTTCCAACGTCAAGAGGACTCCCAACATGGACGTCAAGCACGATGAGGGCGCGCACCGCTTTAGCTGCACCGTGGCCGGCCATGACTGCGAGCTCGACTACCGGCTGGCCGACGGCGTCATGACGATCACCCACACCGGCGTCCCGACGGCCGTGTCTGGCCGCGGCATTGCGTCGGACCTGACCAAGGCCGCCCTGGCGCATGCGCGGTCAAAGGGCTGGAAAGTGAGTCCGGCCTGTTCCTACGCGATTGAATTCATGAAGCGACATCCGGAGTTCGAGGATCTTAGAGCGTAGCCGGCTCGGCCAACGCGCCGCCACAGCTTGACCCCTGGCCGGCCGTACAGCCGTAACAATGGGCAGCGACTGCAATCGCTCGGGGCACGTTGCCGTCCATGAGGTCGCGCAAGTGGGATTTCACCTCACGGCCACCGAGATTGAGTTTCAACATCTGGTTGAAATCGCAGTCGTACAGGTAGCCCTGGTAATCGACGCTCAACAGACTGCGACACATCACCGTTTCCAGGTTTTCGTCCCGGTGCGCTGCACGCAGCGTCGCCATGTAACCGGCGAAATGCCCCTTCGACACGAGCCATGAGCCATAACGCTGGATCGGCATGTTGGCGATCGCAAACAGGCGGTTGAACACGATGCCGAACCGTTCTCCCAGCAGACGCTTGTAGTCGGCCTCGAGCGCTTGCTGGTTTGGCGGCAGGAAGGCTCCGTTCGGGTTGTAAACAAGATTGAGTACCAGATCGGAACCCGGCACTCCGTAGCCCAGGACGTTGAGCTTTTTCAGGGCTGCGATCGAACTGTCGAATACGCCATCGCCGCGCTGCTCATCGACGTTGGCCTCGCTGTAGCAGGGCAGGGAGGCGACGGCTTCGACGGCGTGGCTGGCGAGGAATTCGGCTACCCACTCGTAGCCGGGTTCCTCGATGATGGTAGGGTTGAGTCGATCCATCACATGCAGGCCGCGAGCGCGCGCTTGCTCGACCAGCCAGCGAAAGTGCGGATTCATTTCCGGCGTGCCACCGGTCAGGTCCAGAGTGGTCACGCGCAGGCGTTCGGCGATGCTCAGCGCCAGTTCCATCGTCTCCCGGTCCATCAGTTCTTTCCGGCGCGGCCCTGCGTTGACGTGGCAGTGGATGCAACTGATGTTGCACAGATAGCCCAGGTTGAGCTGCAGGGTTTCCACTGCGTCGCGGTGGATCCGAGGAAAATCGCTGTCCTTGAGTAGCGGCCAGGTGTCAAGCATCGTGGTTCTCCAGAACTTGGGTTTCCGACAGTAGCGGCGACACCAATGCGGCAACCAGCGTTTGCTGGTCGGGATTGCGAAGCACGGGCAGGCCAATGCGCACACCGACGTGCCCGTCCCGCGGTTGGGCGATGTAGGTGCCGAACACCCGATCCCAGACCGAGAGCCAGTTGCCGTAATTGCTGTCGGTTTCAGCGCGATCGGTGGAATGATGGACGCGATGCCAATCGGGCGTAACGATCAACCATCGCAATGCGGCGTCCCACCGCCGTGGCAGCGACACGTCGGCATGGGTGAACAATGACATCGCGAGCAACACCAGTTCGTAGGTCCCCGCCGCCAAGGGTGTCGCACCCAACGCCAGTACCACGCAGAACTTGTACGCGGCCGAGGGCAGGATCTCGAGCGGATGGAAGCGCAGCCCGAGGCTGACATCAAACCCGATGTCGCTGTGGTGGGCGCGATGCGCGCGCCAAAGCAGCGGCACTGCGTGGAATGCGCGGTGCTGCCAGTAAATGGCGAAATCAAGGATAATCAGGCTCAGCGCGAACCCGATCGCCGTCGGCACTGCGATCGTGTTGAATAGTCCGAAGTGGTGCGCCTGCGCCCAGACGGCTGCCAGCACCATGCTCGCCGGAAGTAGCAGCCGGGTCACAAGTGTGGAAACGGCGATCATTCCAAGATTGACCCGCCATCTCGCCAGGCTCGCGTCGCGGCGCCGGGGTGCCAGCCATTGCCAAAGCGCAAGCACGATAATTAGCACTGCCATTAACGCCAGTTTTGCGACGGCTGCGTTTCCAAATGGAAATTCGTTCATCGGCAAGTCGCCGTCCCGGACAATGCGTCTTCCAGCCATTGCGCAAGCCGTACTTGGGCGGCGGTGGGCGTGGGCAACGACCCCAATTCTCGCTGCATCGAAAGCAGATCACGGCCATGGTCGACGTCAGTGCGGGATTCAAGTTCGAGCCATGCCCCGTATGGACTCATCGCGGCAATGAACTCGTTGGCGGTGCTGGCGCTGCTGTAGGCCGGGCGCGACCACGCCGGCGATGGCAAGGCGACGTTTCCTCCAAACAGCCAGAAGCCTCCATCGGCGGCGCGTCCGATGACCAGTCGATGTTCGTCGGCGGCAAGCCAATGGCTGGCACGCAGCAGGCTACTGGCGGAAATTTGCGGTGTGTCCGCGCCAACCAGCAAGGCGAATCGGTGCCTCGTGCACAACTGGCGATACACGCTATCCATTCGTTGGCCAAGGCAGCCTTGCCCCTGGGACAAGCGTGGCAAATCCAGCCAGGCGTTTCCGGTCATCGCGGATGTTTCGGCGACCGCCCAGTAGGCGCGCGGGCCACCCTGTTCCTGGGCATCGAGTGCCACCGAGGCCACGGCTTCTGCCGCAGCGAGGTAGAACGCTTCAGCACGCAATGTCCCCACGTCCTGGGCGAGGCGCGTTTTCACCGGCGACAGGGCAGGTGTCTTGACGAAAATTCCCAGGCCACCGCTCATTTGCCGCGCTCCGATCGGGAATAGGCCCATGCTTGCTGACAGGTCAGTCGCAGGTGGCGCCCGGTTGTCCGCCACCAGCCCTGCTCGGCGTACCGGCGGGCGCTGGTCAACAGCGGTGCGCCAATCGGCCGCACGGGGACGCCAGAGCGCTTGGCTTTCCAGATGAGCGCGTGGTCTTCGCCACTGGCGAGTGCTTCATCAAATCCTCCCAGCGCCTCGAAAACACGTCGGGGCATCAACAGCCCCTGGTCACCAAATGGCAGCCCCAGCCAGCGGCTTCGCACGTGTGCCCCCAGCGCGTTGAGATGGGTCAGGCGCGGCCCGTCGTTGCGAAACCGCAGGTCGAAGTAACCCAAGGCCAGTTCGTCGCGGGCAATAAAGGCATGCAGGGTCGGCAAGGTCTGCGCAGTGAACCGGGAATCAGCATGCAGGAACCAGATCCAGGCGCCGGTCGTGGCGGCTGCACCGGCGTTCTGCTGGCGGGCGCGACCGGTAGGCGAAAACATCTGTAGCAGTCGATCATTTGCCAGTGGTGTCGGGTCCACGGATGACTCACTGGGCAGCACGATGGCGATGTCTGCCGAGCGGACCCGCTCCAGATCAGGCAGCAGTCCCTGCCATGACGTATCACCTGGGCCCGCCGGGATGACGATGGACAGTTGCTTGGACATGGCGGCCTAGCAGCACGCCATGGTGCTGTCGTTGCTGCCGATCCCTGCCGGGATCGGACCGCAGTCGAACAGACCAAAATGTGTCGAGCTATCCCCGATCAGCGCGAAGTGCTGTGCATAGCGGGATCGCGCCAGCATGTCGAAGGTGTTGCCGCACACACGCAGCGGCTTGCCGGTTTCGAAGCGGTGATGGTCGTCGAGGACAAAGGCGTGCGCGGCGCCGGGCGCGCTACCGCGATAGGTCGCGACCTGGCCAAAATCTTCGCAACGGTCCTCCAGGGTCAACCGGAACGCACGCATCGTGATCGAGCGGAAATTGACCATGCCGATTTTGGACTCGATCTCCAGATCCAGC
>JBKJMY010000268.1:0-21422 GCA_046596115.1 Arenimonas sp. | reverse complement strand
GCCGCACCGAACACGCCGAGCAGGCCGACAATGTAGAGCGGCTTGGAGCCGGCGGGCAGTGTGCGCTGGGCCAGCGCGGTCAGCGCCATGATCCCGCCTTCGCCGTCGTTGTCGGCGCGCATGATCACGGTGACGTACTTGAGCGTGATCACCACCACCAGCGACCAGAACACCAGAGACAGGATGCCCAGCACGGTCGCGTGGTCTGGCGTGAGCCCATAGTGCGGCGAGAAGGCTTCCTTGATTGTGTACAGCGGACTGGTGCCGATGTCGCCGAAAACCACGCCGATCGCCCCGAGCATCATGCCGCCGAAGGTGGCCTGTGCGGTGGCCTGTGCGGTGGCCTGTGCGGTGACCTGTGCGGTCGCCTGCTGCGGCGCGGCCTGACTGTATTGCGCGTGCATTTCCATGTTTCCGTTGGAGTCCGCGCAGTGTCGGGCCAACCCCCGTAAAGGCTGAAGGCGGGTCGCCAGGGCCAGGCGTAAATTGTTCGTAAATTCTGGCCGCGGAAGGGTCACGCGGTGAGCGCAGAGACAGCGCACTGCTGCGACAATGGCGGCATGCCCCGGACGTCGGCCGAACCCGCCAGCAAGGACAACCCTGCCATGGAGCCATGGCGGGCCGACACCAGCCCGGTGCCGGGCTACGGTTTGGCGCTGCTGGGCGCAGTGGCTGCGATAGTGGTCGCGGCCTTGGCCAAGCGCTGGTTTGGCCTGGAGGACCTGTCACTGGTGTTCATCGTCGCGGTGCTTCTGGTGGCGTCGCGCACCAGCACCGGGCCGGCGATCGTGGCATCGCTGCTGAGTTTCCTGGGCTACAACTTTTTCTTCTTCGAGCCGCGCTACACCTTCTACATCAGCGCGCGCGATGGCGTGGCGACCATCGTGCTGTTCCTCGCCGCCGCACTGGTGGCCGGACGCCTGGCCTCACGCCTGGCAATGCGCGTGCTGGCCCTGCGCCGCGCCAATTTCGATGCGGCCATGCGCCAGGCACTGGGCCAGCGACTCGCGGTCGCCACCGACGAGCAGGCAATCACCTCCGCCGCGAGCAATGCTTTCGAGGCGGCCTTCTACGCGCAGGCATGGATTCGCCTGCAGCCGACCGCTGCGCATGCGCAAGCTGATCCAGGCGCCGCGCGCGTGGTCGCTCCTGCCGACGTCCACGCGCAGGGCGCGGCAAGCGAACAACACGGCTGGTGGTTCCTGGAGCTGGCCACGGTCGAATCCACGCTCGGCACCATCGGACTCAAGCTGCCGGAGTCCTGGGGCGGCCTGGACGTCGGGCAACGCCACCTCGCGCAGCTGATGGCGGACGACGTCGCCCAGGCGCTGTGGCGAACGCGCCTGGCATCGGCGCTGGAATCCCAGCGTGTTGCCACCGAAACCGAACGTTTGCGCTCCGCCTTGCTGGCCTCGGTGTCGCACGACTTGCGCACCCCGCTGGCGGTCATGCTCGGGGCTGCGGAAAGCCTGGACAGTTATGGCGCGAACATGGACGAGGCCGATCGCCGCGCCTTGCTCGACACCATCCGCGAGGATGGGCAGCGGCTGGATCGCTACATCCAGAACCTGCTCGACATGACCCGAATCGGGCAAGGTGGCATCGCGCTGGAGCGCGACTGGATCGGCATGGATGAATTGATCGGCTCGGCCCTGGGCAGGCTGCGACGCTATCGGCCGGAGACCAACTGCAAGGTCCACTTTTCTGCCGACGTCACACCAGTGTGGGTTCACCCGGGTCTGTTCGAGCAGGTCATCTTCAACGTGCTCGAAAACGCGATGAAATTCTCGCCTCGGGGACAGGCAATGGGGATCAGCGTGGCCTACGCCAGCGGAAACGCCAGCGGAAACGCCAATAGCGAAGGCGGCGACGATGACGGCGACGGCGACGGCAACAACGCCGACGGTAGCAACCCAGGCAAGGGCGGCGGCAATGATGTCCTGCGCATCGAGGTCGATGACCAAGGTCCGGGCATTCCCGAGCAGGATCGCGAACGCGTCTTCGATATGTTCTACAGCGTCGGGCGCGGTGACCGCGGCCATGCCGGCACGGGGCTCGGCCTGGCCATCTGTCGCGGCATCCTCCGGGCCCATGGCGGCACGATCATCGCGCTGGCTGGCCGCGAGGGTCATGGCACCACGATCCGCATCGACCTGCCCCGTGCTTCGCGCACACCTGGCGGCCAACCATGACGACCACCGGACCCCATCCGGCGCGCATCCTGGTTGTGGACGACGAGCCGCAAATTCGCCGGTTCCTCGACATCAGCCTGCGCGCGCAGGGCTATCGCGTCACCCTGGCCGACAGCGGCGCGACCGGCTTGGAGCGCATGGCCACCGACGGCGCCGACCTGGTCGTGCTGGACCTGGGCCTGCCGGATCGGGAAGGCCTGAGCGTGCTCGCCGACCTGCGCGAGTGGTCGCAGGTCCCGGTGATCGTGTTGACCGTGCGCGATGATGAAGCCGGAAAGGTGGCGGCGCTCGATGCCGGCGCCAATGACTACGTGACCAAGCCGTTCGGCGTGCAGGAATTGATGGCGCGCATCCGCGCGTTGCTGCGCGCGCACGCCATGCCAGAGGATGCATCGCCGCTGTTCGACGACGGCCGGCTGCGGGTGGACTTGGCCCGGCGGGAAGTCAGTGTCGACGGCGAGCTGGTCGTGCTCTCGCGCAAGGAATATGCACTGCTGGCGCTGCTGGTGACGCATGCCGGGCGGGTGGTGACGCAGCCCGCGCTACTGCGCGAAGTCTGGGGCCCGACCCACCAGCACGACACCCACTACCTGCGCATCCTGGTCGGCAAGCTCAGGCAGAAACTCGGCGACGATGCTGCTGCGCCGCGCTGGATCGCAACCGAGCCGGGTGTCGGACTGCGCTTCCTGGCGGCCCCGTAGGCGGCATGGATACGCAGCCGCAATGGCTTCTTCCCCCGACGACGATCCGCGCAAGGCTTCCGCACCGATCAAGGGCCGCGGCGCCGCATCATCAGCCATAACAAGTCTCCCGACGTTGGCTTCGGCCAGGCGATCAATCCGCATCGCGGTTGCGAACATGGCTGCGTGTACTGCTTCGCGCGGCCCAGCCACGCCTACCTCGACCTGTCGCCCGGGCTCGATTTTGAAACGAAGCTGTTCGCCAAGACCAATGCGGTCGAGCGCCTGAAGGTCGAGCTTGCCAAGCCCGGCCATGTGCCCACACCGATCGCGCTCGGCATCAATACCGACGGCTGGCAGCCGATCGAACGCGACTACCGGATCACCCGCGAATTGCTCGAGGTACTTTGCGAAACGCGGCATCCGGTGCACATCGTCACCAAGTCCGGCCTGGTCACCCGCGACCTCGACTTGCTCACCGATATGGCGCGCGACAACCTGATGCACGTGTTCGTGTCGGTGACCACGCTCGACAACCGGCTGTCGGCGAAACTCGAGCCGCGCGCGAACATGGTGCCGATGCCGCAGGCTACGTGTTGCTGCGCTTGCCCAACGAACTCAAGCAAGTTTGGCGCGAGTGGCTGGGTCTGCACTACCCCGAGCGTGCCACGCACGTGATGAGCCTGATGCAGCAGATGCACGGCGGCAAGGACTACGACAGCAGCTTCGGCGAGCGCATGCGCGGCAAGGGTGTGTTCGCGCAACTGTTGAAGTCGCGCTTTGCCAAGGCGCACAAGCGGCTGGGTTATGGCTTTCTCCCGGAGATCAACGAGGGCGCATTCATCCGGCCGCGGGCGCCGTCGCCGCAGGGCAGCCTGTTCTAGCCGCTTCGCAGCGCTCTGGCACCGGCTTTGGCCTAGACTGGGACGCCCCGCCCACTCGGCCCGATGCCGCGCGGCGTCGCGCCATGAGGAAGACCATGTCCAAGCACCATTCCAAACCCAAACCGGATCCGGGCGAACTGCGGGAACGCCATCTGCATCGCATTGCGCTGTATGAAAAGCACCAGCGCGAAGCGGCGGCCGCGGGCAAGTCGGTTGGCATCGCCGGCCGCGTTCGTAGTCTGATGTTGGCGTTGGCGCGTCGACTTTCCCGACTGCTGCCCGACAGCAGCGAATCCACCAGCGCCGCGCCGCGCACATCAGCCGGCAAGACCCCCGGTCCGCATGCAAAACTGCACCCGCGCCGCCCAAAACCCAAGCGCCGCCGCTAACCCTGTGGGAGCGGCTTCAGCCGCGATTTCCGCAGATCGCGGCTGAAGCCGCTCCCACGAACGCTTCCACGAACGCTTCCACAGGGGTCAGCCGGCGAAGCTGGCCATGAAACCGGCGAAGCCGAGCCACGCCTGCGAGCTGGCCAACGGCACGCGCAGCAACACCACCGCCGTCGTCACCACCGCGCCAACGATCCAGGCCGGATGCGGACGCCCACGACGTCGCCAGTCGTGGATCACGCCGGCGACGATAAACAGCTCCAGCAGCAGCCCGGGCACCATCGTGACCAGCAACGGCGGTGGCGGCCCCAGTCCAGGACGCAGACCTGGCCCGCCGCCGCTGATGAGAACAAAGAAGATGCGTGCGACCGCCGCCTGCAGCAGCGAGATGGTTGCCAGCAGCATCAGGCGCTGGTGCCAGCCGCGATCGGCGCGACGCACGATCGCGGCGATCACGAATCCCGCGAACAGGCCGAGCGCGGTCATCGGCACGATGAAGAAGCCACGCGAGACATCGCCGTAGCCACCAGCCAGGCCGGATCGCAGCGTGCCGATCGCCACTGCCACGCCGAGCATGACCATCGCAGTGGCCAGGGCGATCCCCCACAAGCCCCAGGCGCGATGCTGGCGCAGTTTGCCGCGACTCGCGAGCCAAGCCTGGCTCAGCAGGAAGAGCGGCCACGCCGAAAACACCAGCCCGTGCAGATGCAACAGCGGCGCGCCAACGAAGGTGCCCGCGGGCAGTTGCAGCCAGTAGGTGGGGGCGAAGCCGCCGAAGGCGATCAGCACGCAGGCCGCCGCCATCCAGGCATGGAAACCAGCGTCCTCGACGCGGGGCTGGGATAGGTCGCGCACGCTGTTCGCCATCGTCGGCTCCGGCCTGGAATTGAGCGGAGTATAGGCTCGCCCGCTTGCCCTACAAGCGCTGACCCATGTGGGAGCGGCTGAAGCCGCAATCACAAGGGCGGCGCGTTACCGCGCACTTCAGGCATCGCGGTCGATCATTGGGCCTTCTTCCGAGGAGCCCGCCATGGCCGATGCAACCGAAGGCAAGCCGTCCTGGCTCGAACAGACCGCGCGCAGGCTGGAGGCGCTGTCGGCGGCGGCTGGGGAATCCTTCCACGACGGACTGCAGCGCCTGCGGCATGCGAACGACGCGCTGCCGTACCACATCGACGCCTATCGCGGCATGGTCGACGGCAGCGGACGCTGCCGCCTGGCTGGTCGCGTACTGGCGCGACCGGTCGGCGGCGGGCCGCGCGGCAACGACAACTGGTGGGACAACCTGCTCAACAGTTATCGTCGCTTCGACAGCGAACGCATGCCGGGGGTCCGCGTCGATGTCAGCTTCCAGGGCCAAACCGCCACTGCCACCACCGACGCGAATGGCTATTACCAAACCGATTTCACGCTGGACAAAACACCCGGCGGCGCACTGTGGCACGAAGCCCAGGTGCGGCGCAGCGAGGGCGGCCCGGCGTTCCCGCAAGCAGTGCTGTGCGTGCCGGAAACGGCGCGCTTCGGGCTGATCTCCGACATTGATGACACGGTGCTGGAGAGCAACATCACCCATTGGCAGACCGCCATCCAGACTACCTTCCTGCGCAATGCGCGCACGCGCAAGCCGCTGGAAGGCGTCGGCGAGCTGTACCAATCGTTCCAGAAAGGGACGGACGACGCCGAGGGCAATCCGATCTTCTACGTCTCCGCCTCGCCCTGGAACCTGTATGACCTGCTGGTCGATTTCATGGCCCTGAACGCCATTCCGGATGGGCCCATCCTGCTGCGCGAGATCAGCTTCAACCCTGCCTCGCTGGTGCACAACGCCGGACCGAACAGCAAGCTGGCCAAAGTCCACGACATCATCGACCGCTATCCGGCGCTGCAGTGGGTGCTGGTCGGAGACTCCGGGCAGATCGACGCCGAGCTGTACGCAAAGACGGTGGAAAAATACCCCGGCCGCATCCTTGCCGTGTACATCCGCGACATCGACCTGGCCACGGACACCGCGCGCGACCTGTTCGTGCAAAGCCACATCGAGCGCGTCGCCGGCAGCAAGGTGCCGATGCTTCTGGTCGCCAACGGCAACGCCATCGCCGAGCACGCGCGCACGCTTGGGCTGATCGCGCCCGCGGCGGTGAAGGACGTTGCCAAGGACGTGGCCAAGGACCAGGCACTGCCCGACGTGAAGCAGGCCGTGCAGCAGGAGCTGGCCGCTGTAGGCGCAGCCTCTGTGGGAGCAGATTTGGTGGGAGCGGGTTCCGCCGCGATTTTCGAGAATCGCGGCTGAAGCCGCTCCCACAGAAGCCGCTCCCACAGAAGTTGCCTACAGAGGCTGCTGCCACGAGGTCAGTGCTCGAAGCGGTAGCTCAGCTTGACCAGGATCTGCTCGCTGTCGCGCAGCCCGAAGCTGTTGCCGAGCAGGGACCCGGGGCCGTCGGCGAATTCGTTGAACACGAACCCGCCACGCCCATACACGATGTACAGGTCCGACAGCGGCGCCAGCTCGCGCCGGTAGCGGATCTGGAAGCCCAGCGTGCTCACGCTGAAATCGGATATCGGATCATTGCTCGGGATTGGCGTGCCGTCCGCCGCCGCGCGCCATGCTTGGCGCAGCGGCGCATCGATGCCAAGTGCCTGCAGCTTGACCCGGAATTCCTGCTTGTCGCCAATCGTCCAGTTCAAGCCGGCATCGAACTCGGCGCTGCGCGAATCGAAGGTACCCACCAGGTTGTCGTGCTGCCAGATAAGCCGTTGCGGCGCCGCGTCGAGCGACAGGCTCACGAATGCGCTCAAGGCATCGCTGAAAAAATAGGTCGGCTGGAAACTGGCGCTCCAGCCGATCCGGCGCCGGTCGCCGATGCCGCTTTTGTTGACGCCAACATTCCCGTCAAACTGCCAATTCCCCTTGCGTGGACGGAAGCGATCGTAAAAGATGTTGGCTGCTGGCGGCAGGCGCACGATGCCGTACCCGCGCAGGATGCGGTCGTCATAGCCGGCGGCGCTGACACTCATCTGCCCAAACTCGTTTCCGCCATCGCGGCGCTGGCTCTGCAGGCTCATGCGGAACTGTCGTTGCAGCGCCAGGCCACGATCGTCGTCCTGGGCACTGATGCGCCAGCGCCAATCGCGCGAGGAATACGCCGACTGCGCAGGCAGGTCGGTGATGCGATGCGACACCTGCCAATGGCCGTAGTTGAGATTGGCCCGCGACAGGTAACCAAAATCGTTTATCTGCAGGCCTTGGCCGAAGTGCATCGCCAGCAATTGCTGGCGCCAGCCATGCGCCATCTCGTAGTCCACCAGCGTCGTGAAGCCGGTGCCGGTGCGCGTGTTGCCGGCCTGGTCGATGTCACTGGCGATGAAACGGCTGGAGACATTCCACTTCGTCCCCGGCCGCCAGTTATGGTCCACGCCCAGCACTGTCGCGGTGCGATCGAGCCCGGGCCGATCCACCTGGGTCAGCATCAGGCCAATGTTCTGGTGCTCGAAATCGCGTACCAGGCGCAGTGCGCTGAAGGTGCGGCCAACGGCATCGGCTTCATCAGCAAGGAACACGCCGTATTTATACGCACCCAGGTTGCCGTTGAGCTTGACCGCCGCGGTGATGTCGCCTGCGCCGTTGCCATCGTCGGCCGGGCCGCCAACGCGCCGCGTGTACAGCAGTTGGCTGCCGTCGAAGGGTAGGCCAAATTCGAACAGACCCTGGTTTTCGGTGAAGAACGGCCGCTTGTCGCTGAAGAAGGTCTCGTTGGCGCTGAAGTTCACCACCAGGTCGTCGCTTTCAACCTGCCCGAAGTCGGGATTGATGGTGGCGCTGAGCTGCACTTGGCCGTTTGGCTTCCAGAAGATGTCGGCGCCGGCATCGGTATGCGCTTGGCCGGTGATGTCGTCGTAGCCAACGGTCGCGTAGGGCGTGACCGCCAGCAGTGATTGGCTGTAGCTGTCGAGGGTGAGCTTGTGGAAATCGGACAGGAAGCGCGGCCGGCTGGTAGTGGCATCCGGCCAGGCCACGCGCTCACCGGTCGAACCGACCACGCGATCCAGGTAAACGCCGATCGTGCGTTTGCCATCCTGGCCCTTGCGCATCGTCGCGATCGACCAGGGAATGAGCATCTCCACCGACCAGGTGTCGCCGTCCTCGCGGGCCGCGTGCTTCCAGTTCGCGTCCCAGTCGCTGCTGAAGTTGCGCTGGTTGCTGATGGTGGCATCACCGATGCCGTCGGTGAGCGTGACCATGAAGTTGTAGCCGCTCTGCCCGTCGCCGTCGAAGTCCACCATCAGATTGACCCGATCAACCGGCGCTTCCTGGTCGCGCCGTGTGCGCTCGTGGGTGCGCGGCACGCTGGCCGGCTGGGTATTGCGAAACGCCACCGCCAGGCCCTCGGGCGTGGACAGGATCCAGGCTTCTGTCGGGTACGGCGAGGGCGCGCCGGTGAGCGGCTCGACCAGCTTGAAATCGGTGACGTGCTCGGCGCCCGCCCATTCGGCAGGATCGATGCGGCCGTCGACCTTGACCTTGGCCTGGACTTTGACCAGCGCCGGTGTCGCGGGTCCGGCCAGCGCCGGGCTCGCAAGCGCGGCCAGCGCCGGGGTCGCGATCGCGGCCAGCGCCGGGGTCGCGAGACCTGCCCACAAGCACACGGACACCAGGCGCAGGCAGGACACCAAGCGCAGAGGCACGCGAGGCAAACCGGATCGCATCGAACGGACTGGCGTCATGGACTATCGGGCGTGGAAATGGGGACCGCATAGGATGCAGCACTGGGTCCGGCAAATACAGGGCCGTTGTTCATGAACACAGGCGCGGCCCGTCTCGCACAAGCAACGTGCTTGCACCCGCGCCCGGGTCGGTTAGCGCTATTGCTGGTCGGCGAACTGCGGCACGCGCTTCAGGCGCGTCGGATCGTAGCCGAAAGTGCGAAATCTCTCGCCCAGGCGCGCCAGCGTGGCATCGTCCATGCGCGGCTCCCGCGCGAACACCCATGCCAGCTTGCGTGACGGTTGGCCGATCAGTGCCCACGAATGATCCGGGGCGACTTCCAGCACCAGGTAGTCGGCATGTAACAAGCCGCCGAAAAAGGCGATCCGCCATTGACTGTTGCCGGTACCAGGCACGACGGTCGCCACCCCGTGCATCTGCTTTTCCTTGCCGTCGAAGCGCTTGCGGTAGGCGTACACGTTGTCGATCCGACCATCGGGACGCAGCGTGTAGATGTCGGCGCTTGCGACCTTGCCGTTCTCGGCGAAGTAAGGCGTGTGCGCGATCACCCACCAGCGGCCCATGTAGCGCGGCAGGTCGAGTTGCGCGCTGGCAGCGAGGGGTGGTGGCGACGTCCGTGACTTGGCGAGGGCTGTGGTCGTTGCGACGGCCAAGGCCGCGACAGTGAAGCCAGCGGCAGCGAGCAGGAGGGTCTTGCGCATGGGCGGGCGTTCCTAAACGGAACGACACGATGCGCCCGGGACGGCGAAGGCGGCGTCAACGCCCAAGCATTCCGTGTTTTGGCGTCCCGGCGCCCGGCATGGCTACTATGTCCCTGGCCTGTCGCCCACCCCCGACGCGCCGCTCCCGCTCGCCAGGAGGTCCCGGCCATTCCCGACATCCCCCACGCCCAACCCGACTCTCCAGACGGCCCCGTCGGCATTGGCTGGGGCGAGTTCGTGCTCAGGCTGTTCGCAGCTGGTACCCGACGCGACATGACGGCGATCGCGCTGGCCGAGGCGGCGCGCGTTTTCGGCTGTCGCGACGGCCTGGTCGCGTGGAGCCCAGCGCATGCGCCGGGCACGGCACGGACCTGGCACGCCGTGCCGCACCCTCCGCACAGCGACGACCTGGGTCTGCTCGCGTCGCCCGCGCCAGCCAGCCTCGCGCCCGGCGCCCTCGCCGGACAACGCATCGCCCGCCGCCTGCTGCCCGCCGACCACGCGCTCGGCCTCCAACTGGTGGCCGAATGGCCGCGCGTCACCGCCGATGGCGAACGCCTGTGGGGAGACTTCTGCAGCATCGTGCAGGCCCGCGTCGCCAAGGCGCTTGAGCTGGAGCAGCAGCACCGCACCGAGCAGTCGCTGGAACGCGCCGCCCGCCTGCAGGCAGCGCTGTACGCGATCGCCGACCTGGCCAGCGGCGGCCTGGACATGCCCGACATGCTGCGCGAGATCCACACCGTGGTCGGGACGCTGATGTACGCGGAAAACTTTCTGATCGCGCTGTACGATGCGGACCGCGACACCGTGCGCTTCATCTACTTTGCCGACAGCCACGACCGCGTGGTGCCCGAGCCGCACATCGCCACGCCGACAAGTGCGATGAACGACAGCCTGACCCTGGCGATGATGCGGCGGGGCCAGCCCTACAAAGGTCCATCGGCGCGATTGCGCGACGGGTTCGGCCTGCCCGCGGCGGCGGCCTACGGCCCCGACAGCGCCGACTGGCTCGGCGTGCCGATGCTCGGCGATGACGGCGTGCGTGGCGCGGTCGTGGTGCAGAGCTACGCGCGGCCGGACTGCTACGACAGCGAGGACCAGGCACTGCTGGCCTTCGTGGCCCAGCACATCCTGACTGCGCTGCAGCGCAAGCAGGCGCACGAGGAGCTCGAGCGGCGGATCGAGGATCGCACTGCCGAGCTGCGCGTACAGGTGCGCGAACGCGAGCGTGGCGAAGCGCTGCAGGCTGCGCTGTATTCGATCGCCGAGCTGGCCGCCGGCGAGCAGGACATGGGCGACACGCTGCGGCGCATCCACGCGGTGGTCCGGCAGCTGATGTATGCCGAAAACTTCCTGATCGTGTTGCGCCACCCGGAGCGCGGGACGTTGCGCTTCATCTACTTCGTCGATGTGGCTGATCCCCACCTGATCGACTCAGCCGACGAGATTCCGGAAGCGGCGCTGGAGTCGAGCATGACGCTGGCGATGATGCGGCACGGCCGGCCGATGCGCGGCGCAGTGCGCGACCTTGCGGCCCGCCTCGGCGTACCGGGTGGTACCGGCCTGGGCACCGTCGCGGTCGATTGGCTAGGCGTGCCGATGACGGAGGACGGCCAGGTGTGCGGTGCGATCGTGGTGCAGAGCTACGACGCTGGCGGGCCGCGCTACACCGACGAGGACAGCGCGCTGCTCGCCTTTGTCGCGCAGCACATCCTGACCGCGCTGGCGCGCAAGCAGACCCAGGTCGAGCTCGAACGGCGCGTGCGTGATCGCACCCAGGCGCTCGCCGACGCCGTCGGCCGCCTGGAGCTGGAGATCGTCGAACGCGAGCGGGTCGAGGAAAGGCTGACCTACGAGGCGCTGCACGACGCGCTGACCGGCCTGCCCAATCGCAGCTATCTGGTCGAGGCGCTGGAGCGCTCGCTGTCGCGCCTGCGCGCGCAGCCCGACGCGGCGTTCGCGGTGCTGTTCCTGGATCTGGATCGTTTCAAGATCATCAACGACAGCGTCGGCCACCTGGTCGGCGACGAGCTGCTCAAGCTTGCCGGCGTGCGCCTGACCGCGTGCGTGCCGAGCCAGGGCGTGGTCGCGCGGCTGGGCGGCGACGAATTCGCCATCCTGCTGGAGGGAGACGTCGACACAGAGGGCGCGTGCCGGGTGGCGCAGCGGATCATCGACGCGATCAGCGAGCCGATGTCGATCGCCGGCAAAGAGCTGTTCTCCTCGGCCAGCGTGGGCATCGTGATGAGCGACCCCCGCTACAACAGTACCGACGAGCTGCTGCGCGACGCGGACTTCGCGATGTACCGCGCCAAGGCCGCGGGGCGGCAGCGCTTCGAGGTGTTCGACGAGCGGCTGTACAGCGAGTCACTGCTGGCCATGGACACCGAAGGCGACCTGCGCCGCGCGCTGATCCGCTCGGAGTTCGAGCCGCACTTCCAGCCAATCGTCCGCCTGGCCGACGCAAGCACGGTCGGCTACGAGGCCCTGATCCGCTGGCGCCACCCGGTGCGCGGCCTGCTGTTGCCGCTCGACTTCCTGGGGCTGGCGGAAGAAAGCGGCAGCGTGGAGCAGATCGACTGGCTGATGTTCGACAAGACTTGCGAGCACGTGCGCGCGCTGGTCACCGGCAGCCAGTACGTGACCTTCAACCTGTCGCCGCGGCACTTCCGCTCCACCGAACTGCCGCGCCGCTTCCTCGATTTGCTCGCGCGGCACGGCATCGCGCCGGCGTCGGCACGCGTCGAGGTGACCGAGGGCACTCTGCTCGAAAACCCCGACCAGGTTTGCGCGATGATCGCCGAACTGCGCGCGGGCGGAATCCTGGTGGCGCTGGACGACTTCGGCACCGGCTATTCGTCATTGAGCTACCTGCACCGCTTCCCGCTGCACGCGCTGAAGATCGATCGCTCGTTCATCGCCAGCCTGCGACCGGGCGGCACCGCCGCAAACACGGCGATCGTGCGCGCCGTGCTTGCACTGGCACGCACGCTTGGCCTCGAGGTGGTGGCGGAAGGCGTGGAGACCGAGGCGCAGCGCGAGTGCCTGCTCGAGCTCGGCTGCGAGTTCGGGCAAGGCTTCCTGTTCGCCGCCGCGCAACCCGGGCCACGGCGATAGCGGACGTTTCCAGAGCGCGCGCCGGGCGGCCGATACGCCGACCTGGCGCTAGCCCCCAGCGGCAAACTCCTCCACGCTCAGCTCGCCGTTGTTGTTGGTGTCCATTGCCTGGTATTTCGCCCTCGCGGCATTGGCGTGCTCGTCGCGGGAAATGCTGCCGTCGTGATTGGCGTCGAGCCGCTCGATGATCTCCGCAGTGCTCAACGCGATGCCGCCGAGGATGCCGCCGACGCCGGCCGACACATGCCGGAAGAACTTTGGCCCGGCGGCCGTGATTTCGGCCATGCTGAGCTTGTAGTCGACATCGACGTCCATTTCGTCGAACAACTTGCGCGCGTAGACCTCGTGTTCTGACGACGACACCCTGCCGTCCTCGTTGGTATCGATGCGCTTGAACTCGGCAAGCAGAGACGGCGTGGTGATAGCAGCGGTGCTGGCGGCGACGGTGGCGGTGCTGGCGGTGCTGACGGTGCTGACGGTGCTGGTGGCAGTGCCAGCGGCGGCGGCGGAGATCGCCAGCAGCACAAATGTGGGCAAAGTCGTCATGGCGGCCATCCTAGTCGCATTTCGGGGGTCGGATCGGCGCTGGCATGACCATTCGCGCTGCCGCCATGACCTTTGGCCTAGTGGTTCCGGGCGGCACAGGGACTACGCTTAAAGATTCACGCCTGCCGGAGTACAGCCCCATGCCCAAATCGCCGCTCACACTCGCCCTGACCCTGGCCCTGCTTTCGCCTGCCGCCATGCTGTCGGTCGAGGCGCACGCTGCCTCAACCACCAAGGCCGCGACAACCAAGGCCGCACCCGCGAACACCGCGCCCGCCACGGCAGCAGCCAGCAAGCCCGAACTGGGCGCCTTCGGCATCGACCTCACCGCCGCCGACCACTCGGTCAAGCCGGGCGATGACTTTGCCCGCTACACCGGCGGCCATTGGCTCGACACCTACCAGCTGAAAGACTACGAAGTCAGCTACGGCGGCTTCGATGCGCTCAACGATCGCTCCGAAGAAGAAGTGAAGGCGATCGTGCAGGGCCTGCAGGCGCGCACCGACCTCAAGCCCGGCAGCGAAGAGCAGAAAGTGCGCGACTACTACGCCAGCTACATGGATCAGGCCGCGCGCGACGCCGCAGGCATCAAGCCGATCGCGCCGATCCTGCACGAAATTGATGAAATCGATTCGGTGGCCGGGCTCACCGCCCAGTTCGGCCGCGAGAACCTCGACATGAGCAACTCGCCGCTCAGCCTGGGCATCAGCATCGATCGCAAGGACCCGAACCGCTACATGCCAGCGCTGGGCGTGGGCGGCCTGGGCCTGCCGGACAAGGACTATTACCTCAACCCCGATGCGCGTTACGTCGGCATCCGCGCTGCCTACGTCGAGCACATCGCCAAGATGCTTGGATTTGCCGGCGTGCCGGCTGCGCAGGCCAAGCCGCGCGCTGAGAAAGTGCTGGCGCTGGAAACCGAGCTGGCCAAGAACCACTGGGACCGTGCCCAGCTCCGCGACCGCGACAAGACCTACAACCCGATGGCCTGGGATGCGTTCGTGAAGGCCTACCCGGGCTACGACTGGAACGCGCACCTCAAGGCCCAGGGCACGCCGGCGCCGAAGGACGTCAACGTCAATACGCCAAGCTCGGTCGCGCCGATCGTCGCGCTGGTCAGCAGCACGCCGCTGGCAACCTGGAAGGACTACCTGCGCTTCAACGCTGTCGGTGGCAATGCCGGCGTGTTGAGCCATGACATTGACGAAGCCAACTTCGCCTTCCGCGGCACCGTGTTGTACGGCGCCAAGGCGCAGAAAGAGCCGTGGAAGCGCGCCGTCGCCACTGTCGCCGAGACCGATGGCCTGGGCGATGCGGTGGGCAAGATCTACGTCGCCGAGCATTTCTCGCCCAAGTCGAAGGCGGCGATGGACGAACTGGTCGCCAACCTGCGCGCTGCGCTGCGCCAGAACATCGACAAGGTCGACTGGATGGGCCCGGCCACCAAGGCCGAGGCATATCACAAGCTCGATACGTTCAACCCGAAGATCGGCTATACCAAGAAGTGGCGCGACTACAGCGCGGTGGCGATCTCGCCGACTGACCTGTTCGGCAACACCATGGCGATGCGCAAGTACTACAACAATGACCAGAACGCGCGCTTCGGTACCGTGCCCGATCGCGGCGAGTGGTTCATGACGCCGCAGACGGTCAACGCGTACTACAACTCGCAGTTCAACGAAGTGGTGTTCCCGGCGGCGATCCTGCAGGCACCGTTCTTCGATGTGAATGCCGACGCAGCGGTGAACTACGGCGGCATCGGTGCCGTGATCGGCCACGAAATGGGCCATGGCTTCGACGACCAGGGCAGCAAGTCCGATTTCGCCGGCATCCAGCGCCAGTGGTGGACGGCGCAAGATCGTGTCAAGTTCGAGGCGCGCACCAAGGCGCTGGGCGCGCAGTACGACACCTATTGCCCGATCGCCAAGACCTGCGTCAACGGCTCACTGACGATGGGCGAGAACATTGGCGATGTCGGTGGGCTGTCGATGGCCTACACCGCGTACCACATGAGCCTGAAGGGCAAGCCGGCGCCAGTGATCGACGGGCTGACCGGCGACCAGCGCTTCTACCTGGCCTGGGCCCAGGTGTGGAAGGAAAAGATGCGCGAAGAAGCCCTGGTCAATCAGATCAAGTCCAACCCGCACTCCCCGCCGGAGTACCGCATCAACGGCGTCGTGCGCAACCAGGATGCCTGGTACGCCGCGTTCGACGTCAAGCCGGGCGACAAGCTCTACCTTGCCCCCGCCGACCGCGTGCGCATCTGGTAAGCCTTGAACACGGCGCGACCAGCAATGGCCGCCCCGTTTGTTTTCCATAGTCAAGACAAGCGGCGCACTCAGTTGTCCTGCGCGGGTAGCCCCATGCGCTTGCGCGCGGCGGCGTAGCGCGGATCGCCGCGCAGGTTTGCAAGGGCGGGTTCATAGCTCAACGACAACATGCCGCCGTCCTTCGCCGCGATCAGCTTGTCGATGGCCACGAAGGCGGTATCCAGATCCCCGATCCAGGCAGACACGCGGACGCCACGGAAGCTGTCATGCCACGGCTTGCCAGCCAGTTCACGGGCGATCCGCGCGCGCGTTGCCAGCGTCGGATCCAGGGTGTAGTCCGCCAACATCACGCCCGACGCATTGCCGCGTTTGAGGAACAGCGCACGCGCTTTGTCGGCACGCCCCTGCAGCAACTGGATCATCGGCTCGAGTGCCAACGATTGGTCAAATGTCGGGTCAATCGACAGCGCGTGTTGAACATCGCGTTCGGCGCCAACAAAGTCACCCTGCGCCGCCTCGATCAGGCCAAGCCATTGCCACACTGGCGTCAGCAGCGGATCCACGCGAGTGCCTTCCTGCAGCGCCGCCTTCGCTTCCGGCAGGCGATGCAAGGTGGCCAGCAGGTAGCCATAGCGCAACTGGTTGCGGCCGTCGCGCGGATCCAGTTCGATCGACTTGCGCACGTCGGCCAGGGCGCCGTCCCAATCCCAGGCACGGGTACGCAGATAGCCACGTGTCGCATAGGCATCGCCCAGGGTCGGGTCGAGTTGCACCGCGCGCTGCGCCGCCGCATGGGCGCGCGCACTGCCTTCGGCGGAATCCTTGCCAATCCCGTTATCGGCGGCAAAACTCTCGGCCATCGCCAGGCCCGACCAGGCATCGGCGTACTCGGGGTCGAGCTTCACTGCGGAGCGATACGACAGCAAGGCCTTCTCGACCGAGCCGGGCGCAGACTCGGTCAGCGCCTGGCGTCCACGCAGGTAAGCGTCATACACCTCGAAGCGTGGCGTGTGCCGGCGCGCACCAAGTGTGCTGCCGTGATTGAGCAGGGTCAGCTTGAGCGAATCCACCACCGCGGTGGCGATATCGTCCTGCACCGCGAACACATCGGTCAGCTTGCGGTCGTAGCTTTGCGTCCAGGTCTGGAAGCCGGTCGCCGCATTGCTCAACTGCATGGTCACACGCAAGCGGTCGCCATCCTTGCGCTCGCTGCCCGCGAGCACGTTGTCCACGCCCAGCGCCTTGCCAATCTGCGCAACGGTGGCGTCCTTGCCCTTGAACGATTGTGATGAACTGCGTCCGGCGACTTGCAATCCCGGCACCTGCGCAAGGCGACTTTGCAATTCTTCAGCCATACCGTCGGAGAAATACGCCTGGTCTCCGCCGGGGCTGAGGTCCTTGAGTGCGAGTACGGCGAGTGAGGCGTGCGCTGCGGCGGGTGTCTGGGCAGCGGCAGCGGCTGCGGCTGCGGCAGCGGACGCCGCGCCAGTGCCAGTGGCGCTGGCCACAGTGGCGGGAGAAGGCGCGTGCGCTGACGGTGCAAAGTGCCGCCAGCCCATCCAACCCAACACCACGAGCAAGACCACACCCATCCCGATTGCGACATTGCGCGTGCCGGTCGCGGATGGCAGCGCAGCGGCCGTCACGCGGCGATCCTGCAGCGGCACATCAGGCGTGCGGCGTTGCTGCGATGGCGAAGCGCCAGGATCACCGTGCCCATACGCGGCCACGCTCGGCACGGTGTCGGGCGTAACCACCGTCGTAAGCAACGCCTCGGCTCGCTGCGCCAGTTCCGCGCCGGTCTGGATGCGCGCCTGCGGTTTCTTCGCAAGCAGGCTGTCGAGCAGCGGCTGCAGGTGCGTCAGGCCGTCGGGCAAGCACGGAATGTCAGCGGTAAGATGCTGCGTGCCGATTGCCCATGCATCGGTGCCGTTGTACGGAAGCTCGCCGGTGAGCAACTGCCACAGAACGACGCCAAGACTGTAAAGATCACTGCGGCCATCCACTTTCTCGCCGCGCAGTTGTTCTGGACTCATGTAGTGCGGCGTGCCGACACTGGTGCCTTCGGTCGTCAGCAACGACGCAGCATCGATCAATCGTGCGATGCCGAAATCCGACAACACCGCCGCGCCATCACCACGCCGCAGTAAATTGTCCGGCTTGATGTCGCGATGCACCACCCCACGGCCATGCGCATATTCCAATGCGCCGGCAATATCGCGGATGATCTTGAGCGCCTCGCACGGGCCCAATCGCCCGCCTGGCATCGGCGCAACGCTGCCGCCGGGCTCGTACTCCATCGCGATGTAGGCGAGGTCACCGTGCAGGCCGAAGTCGTGGATGGGGACGATGTGTGGGTGGTGCAAGCTGGCGGCGATGCGGGCTTCGCGCAGGAAGCGTTCGTGCGCGGTGGGATCCTTCGCCTCGGAACTGACCAGCACCTTCAGCGCGACCTCGCGGCCGAGCGATTCCTGCACGGCCAGATACACCGTGGCCATGCCGCCACGGCCGAGGATGCGCTGGATCGAGTAGCCGGGGATCTCGGTCATGCCGCCTCCGGGGCCGCGATGTCGGCTCCCGGGGATAATTTACGCTGACTTGGGCTGGAGGCGGCCAGCTTCTTGTCCGTGTGGGGGTGGGTGGTCAGCAGCCGGTTCGGTAGCGCCGCCTGGGCATTCGGCTTTGCGCGACCCTGCTTCCAGTTCTCGATGGTGCGGGCGTGGGGGTGCTGGGGTGGCAGGGTTTGATCGGGTGCTGGTGGGGCGGGGTTTTATCGCGCCTGAAGGCGCTCCCACGGGTGGTGGCGGGCGGTTCATCGGCGAGCGGATAGAGTGCCGGGAGCGCCACACCGGATGTGGCGCATCCCTCCACAGACAAGGACGTCCCATGGGCATTTTCGCCAACATTCTGGAAAAACTCGGCATCGGCAAAGCGCATGCGCAGCCGGACGTTCGCCCCTACGGCCCGAAGACCGTGCCGGCCGGTACCACGACTCCACCGACGCCTGGCGCCGGCGTCACCGCGGCAACGCCAACACCGGTCGCGATCAGCGAAGTGGATGTGGAAGCGAAGTTGGAAAAACTTGCCGCCGCCAACTCGCAGAAACTCAACTGGCGCGCCTCGATCGTCGACCTGCTGAAGTTGCTCGACATGGACAGCAGCCTGTCCGAGCGCAAGGCCTTGGCCACCGAGCTGCACTGCCCCGCCGACCTGATGGATGACTCGGCCAGCATGAACATCTGGCTGCACAAGGAAGTGCTGAAGCAGGTTGCCGCAAATGGCGGCAAGGTGCCGGCAAATTTGCTGGACTGAGTCAGTCTGTGTCGGTCGCCGCCCGTTAAAGCTTGAGGGCGCGCTGCGCAGATTGCCAGCGCGCGATGTCCACCTGCAGCGCGCCGATGCCGATGCCACGCACCCAGCGCGCTGCGGCATCCAAGCTGGTCCAGGTTTTGACCGCCCCTTTGCTGGTGGACGCAATCGAGGTGCCGCCCGCGGTATCGGCCTCGACGTGAAGCGACGCGCCCTCGGCGACGATGCGCACTCGCTTCACCGCGCCGGCCTCGACCAGGGCGCGCAAGGTCTTCTCATCCATCCGGCGTCCCCTTGAACAACTCGGCCTGCTCCGGGATCGGGATGCCCTTGGCCTCGCAGTGTTGGCGGACCAGCAACTCGATCAGGTTGGCGATGCTGCGGTGCTCGTGCAGCGCGGCGATCCGGGCCGCTTCCTTGAGGGCCGGGTCGATGCGCAGGTTGAGGGTGCTGGTTTTCTTGGGCGGCATGGCTGCGCCGAGTGTACAGGCAATGTAACGCAGATGCGCGTACGGCCTGCCCCCGACGCAGTGGATGGCGGACGGCCGAGCGAAGGCGACGCGACGAGTGCCGCACGGGTTCCTCAAGCATTACGAGAAATGAATAATATCGCTGCACTGTCCGGACCAAAGGGACTTCGGGCCTTCAAAGGCTTCCGTGACCAAGCCCTCGGTGGGAAGTGGAAGGACGTCGGCTCTTCCGGGCTTGCAGTTGCCGCCTTTGGAGACCGCGGCCTGATAAAGGCGTTGGCCAACGACCAACCCCGACGCTAAACCGCCTCGCCAAGCAAAGCGGTTGGACTTCGGTCCATCTGGCTTTCAATCTGGTCGGGAGGCAACGCCCGCTATTTTTTTGCGGGCTCGATGATCGGCATCGCATCCAACGGCGACTCAAAGGCGATGAACAACACACAGGGGACAGCACTCGCGCAATAGCCGCTGTGCGGCTTTTTGGCTGGGCCGTACCCATACGTGCCGGGCTTGAGCACCGCCGTTTTCTGGCCGTCATAGGTCACGTGCAGCTCGCCTGCCACCAGCACCATGCGTTCTGCCGAGGTGTGCCAATGCAGGGGGATGGTTGACTTGGCAGGAACCTTGAAGAAGACGTCGAGGTTGTCCTTGGCAGGGTCGCCGTGGAGCACGGCGATGCCACAACCCTCGGGCAGGAACGACGGACACGGCCCCCACGTGAGACTTGCATCATCGGCAGTGTGGGTCACCGACAACTCTTGAACCGGCGAGATTGCCAAGGCAGAAGATCCGACCAAGCCAAACACCAGCAGCAGCAACGAAGTACACAGCGCCGCCTGCAAAGAACGGCTAGTCAGGATTGGTCGATACATAACACTTGCTCCTTTTGGTTGGCACTGCTGCGCAGCCCGATTGCTGTTCAAATCCCGATCACGCCGCCTTGGCCGCCGCGAGTGCGTGGACGTCGGAGGCTTGCAGCGCCTTCCCGCCGATGGCCCAGTCGCCGCCTTGGAACTCGTTGATGCGCACCCAGGTGATGCCGCGCAGGCTCTCGCCTTCCACCGCGACAACCGCGTCGGTGACCTTGCTGATCAGCTCCCGCTTCTGTTGCGGGGTGAAGGCGTCCTTGATGACATCGATGGTGACCATGGGCATAGGAATTCTCCGTTTCTTGCTGATCGCGTATTGGATGGGTGTTGAGTTTCAGCATCCGGACCACCCGATGCCTTGGATGGAAGTTCAACACGCCCCAATGATGCAACCTTGGAGGCTTCCTGGAGAAGTGCTGGAGATATGCCCAGGAGCGTCGGGAGATCGGGCTGCGCTGCGCTATGCTCCCGGCATGATCTACCGTTTCGATGCATTCGATCTGGATCTGGAAAAGCTGGAACTGCGCGCCAGCGGTGAAGTCCGGCCGATCGAGCCGCAGGTCTTTGCCTTGCTTGCGTTGTTGATCGGGCATCGCGAGCGGGTTGTCTCCCGGGACGAGATCATCGAGAACGTGTGGGACGGGCGCGTGGTGTCAGACTCCGCCATCGACAGCCGGATCAAGTCGGCACGGCAGGCGCTCGGAGACGACGGCAAGGCGCAGCGATTGATCAAGACCGTCCACCGTCGGGGTTTCCGATTCGTGGCGGATGCACGTGCGGTTGGCTCGGATGCACCTGCGGTTGGATCAGGTTCGGTGGTGTTGGCGGACGCTGGGCAGGTTGCCGCCCTTCCCGCCGCGCATGGCCTGAGGCCATCCATCGCGGTCCTGCCTTTTCGACATGTCGGCGCAGTTGGACGGTATGCGACGCTGGCTGATGCGTTGCCGCACGAACTGATTTCCGATCTGGCGCGTTTGCACTGGTTGTTCGTCATTGCACGCGAATCATCGTTCCGGCTGCGGGGTGCCGAGGCCGATCCGCGCGAAATAGGCCGGCTGCTCGGGGTGCGCTATTACCTGTCGGGCAGCGTCGAAACGATTGGCAGCCGGTTGGCGGTGATGGTCGAGTTGATCGACACCCGCAGTGGCGGCATCATCTGGGCCGAGCACTTCGCTGTCGCGATCGAGGATGTGCATCGGCTACGCGAGGACATCCGCGCACAGACCCTCGCCGCGCTGGAGATACGAATTCCGTTGCATGAGGCGTCGATTG
>JBKJMY010000302.1:0-17495 GCA_046596115.1 Arenimonas sp. | reverse complement strand
GGCCACGGCCACCGCCTCCCGGCCTCCCGGCCTCCCGGCGCGGCCCCGGCCTGGGGCCAGCGACCGTCGTCGGGCACGCCGGCTCTGCCGCTTTAAAGCATAACGGCCCCGTAACTGACAGCCCCGGGGGCCCGACCTAACCTGTTCCTGCACTTCCGACGTCTAGGCCGGGAGTGGGGTAGCAAGCCAGCCTCCGATTCGGGACCGGGGGCTGGTTTTTTTTTGCCCGGGCCCCGCTGCCTGGCAGGGCAAATGCGGGTCCGGTCATACTATCGGCAGGCACCCTTCCGGTGCGCCCAACCGTCGCCTCCAACCATCGCACCCGTTCCAGGCCCTGGTCCCGTATGTCCACAAGCCGCCGACTGTCGCAACTCCTGCTTGCCAGCCATGTCGGCCTGGTGCTGCTGTTCGGCGTGCTTTTGCTGGCCACGGGCGTGGGCACGATCCAGTCGGCGGTGATGGTGCAGGCCCGCGCCGAGGCTGAACGGTCGGTGTCGGAAGCAGAACGCCGGCTGGATGAATGGCATCGTGAACTGCTGGTTGGCGCGGACCTGCTGGCCGAGCAGCCGACCCTGCGCTTCTACCTGCAGCGCGGCCAGCTGACCAAGGCGCGGGCGCTGGTGGAGAACTTTCATCGCACCAGCGCCATCGAGTATGTGCTGGTGCTGTCGTCGAACCGCACCATTGCCGAGTTCGGCCCGCGTCCGCCGGTGTTCAGCACCGGGTTGGCGTTCGATACCAAGGGACGCGCCTGGCGCGTCGTGCGCCGGGGCCTGCGGTCGGATCCAAAGAGCATCATCGTCGTGGCCGAGATGCTCGGCGACCGACTGGTTGCGCTGCCGGCCAGCGAGCGCATCTCCCTGCGCTTGCGTCCGCTGATCAACGACCCGACCGCTACCGATCGCTGGCGGGTGGCGCTGCATGCCGTGTCCAACCAGGGCGAAGCACGCACCCTGCAAGGCGTGGACGGCAGCGCCGTGGCGCGCGCGGTGCGTCTTTCCGGCGACGCCGGCAAGCCCAATGCCTTGCTGACCGTGCGCATCGGCCCGGAGTGGGTGGATGCACGCATCGTTGCCTGGTTGGGTTCGTTCGGCCTGTCCAGCTTGCTGACGGTGATCCTGGCGCTCGCCCTTGCGGTGTTCCTGGCGGCGCGCATTGCCCGGCCCTTTGCGCAATTGGCCGGCAGCGCCGAGCGCCTGGGCCGCGGCGACCTCGATACGCCGGTACAGCGACCGGTCACCTTTCTTTCCGAACCTGCGGCCCTGGCCGACAGTCTCGAGCAGATGCGCCAGCAGGTGGCCACCCTGACCAGCAACGAACGCGCGCAGCGCGAAGAACTCGACGCCATCCTCGACGGCGTGGACGAAGGCATCGTCGGCGTGAATGCCGATGGCGCCATCCACTACGCCAATCGCCAGTTCCTGGAGATGGGTGGCCGCGAGCGCGAAGACGTGCTCGGGCGCGGCGTCGACGAACTGCTCGCGACCGAGCGTCGTGCCGGGCGCGACACTGCCGCCGCCGGCGCGCAGGCGCCGGAACGCTGCGTGGTCGCCGGCTCGATGCGGCCAGTGCTGGTGCGCCGCCTGGCCGCCAGCGGCGACCGCCAGTTGCTGGTGGTGCGAGAAGAAAATGCCATCGAGGCGGGCCGCGCCATGCGCGACCGCGTGCTGGCCAACCTGTCGCATGAGTTCCAGACGCCGCTGTCAGCGCAGATCGCCTCGATCGAGCTGCTGCGCGACCACTTGCGCACGACCATGGACTCCACCGCCATCCACCTCGCCGACGCGCAATACCGCGGCACCATGCGCCTGTCGCAATTGGTGGACAACCTGCTCGACAGCGTGCGCATCGAAAGCGGGGAGATGCGACTGCGGCGCGAATCGGTGGATCTGTCGCAGGTGGTATCGGATGCAGTCGAGCTGATCAAGCCGCTGACCGACCAGCGCGAGCAGGCCGTCGTCACATCGCTGTCGGCTGGCCCCGCGTTCGATGGCGACGCTGCGCGGCTGGCGTCGGTGATGGTGAACCTGCTGGCCAATGCCAACAAGTTCGCACCCGACGGCACCACAATCTGGGTCGAGCAGGAGTGGTCGTCCGGCCATGCGATGGTCTGGGTGGAAGACGAAGGCCCGGGCCTGCCGCCGCAGCATGAAGACTGCGATTTGTTCGCGCCGTTCAAGCGCTCGCCGCACGAAGAACCCAGCCAGCGCGGGACCGGGCTTGGGCTGGCGGTGGTGCGCGCCGTGGTCGCTGCGCACGGGGGCGAGGTGCGCATTGCGTCGCCGGTGCACAAACAGGGTGCGCGGATCGGCGTGGTGTTGCCATTGACGGGTGCGGCGTGAACCTGCCCGTGCGCCTGTGCATCCTGATCGTGGATGATGATGTGGAGCTGGTCGGCCTGCTGCGTTTTGCACTGACCGCCGCCGGCTATGAAGTCGTGACTGCATTTGATGGCGAACAGGCACTGGGCCGGTTGCGCGAGACCGTGCCTGATCTGGTCATCCTCGACGTGAACCTGCCCGTGCTCGACGGCTTCAGCGTGCTGGAGCGGCTGCGCATGACCAGCCAGGTGCCGGTGATGATGCTGACCGTGCGCGCGGCCGAGGAAGACGAGGTACGCGGCCTGGACCTTGGCGCCGATGACTACCTCAAGAAGCCATTCAGTCCGCGTGCGTTGCTGGCGCGCATACGCTCGCTGCTGCGCCGGGGCACCGACCCGGTGGAAGACCCGGTGCTCTCGCTGGGTCGCCTTTCCATTGATGTCGAGCGCAACGAAGCCCACGTTGCCGACGGCAGCAGTTTCCGCCTGTCGCCGCTCGAGCTGCGCCTGCTGCGCCTGCTGCTGAGCTACCGCGGCCGTCCCGTTGAGGCCGACCGCCTGATTGGTTTCGTCTGGTCGGACCGGGATGCGGCCGATCGGGAATCGCTCAAGCAGGTGGTGCATCGCCTGCGCCGCAAGCTGGAGAGTGCCGGCGGCAGCGCCGCGTGGATCGAATACGTCCCCAATGCCGGTTATGCGTTTGCGGCGGATGCCCAGGTGTAACCTTTGTGTTCCCGAGTGCGTAGTGCAAGGTGGACGTCAACCGACCTCCAACCAAATTTCTTCAGGAGATGCCCATGAATACCCAGACCGCCACGCGTTTTTCCGGTGCTGCCCTCGCCATGCTCGCCGCTGGCCTCGCCAGCCATGCAACGCCCGGCCAGGCCAAGGTCAAGCCCGCGGCATCGGAGGTCGCCGTGGTGCATTGCGCCGGCGTGAACACCTGCAAGGGCCACAACGATTGCAAGACTGCCAGCAATGACTGCAAGGGCCTGGGTTCGTGCAAGGGCCTGGGCTTCGTGGTCGCCCCGGCGGCTGCGTGTAGCGCGATCGGCGGCAAGGTGATCGACGCGGGCATGGGCGCGAAGATTGCAGCCACCAGCTTCGTGCATTGCATGGGCGTGAACAGCTGCAAGGGCATGAATGACTGCAAGACCGCCGCCAACGCCTGCAAGGGCCAGGGCGCGTGCAAAGGACAGGGCTTCGTCGCGCTGCCGAAAGCCACCTGCAGCAACATTGGTGGCAGCGTCGGCTGATGTCCAACAACGGGCCAGTGCCCGCCGCGCCCGGCTCCGGGGCTTGCGCCCCTGGGCCGCGGCCCTGGCTCGGCTTCGGACTCGGCTTGCGCCCCGAACACTTCACTGCGGTGCTCCAGGCGCCTGCGCGGGTGGACTGGTTCGAGATCAATTCGGAAAACTTCATGGTGGCGGGCGGCAAGCCGCGTCACTTCCTCGACGCGATCCGGGCGCGATATCCATTGGTGATGCATGGCGTGTCGATGTCGATCGGTGGCACGGATCCTCTCGACATGGAGTATCTGTCTGCTCTGAAACGGCTGGCTTCGCATGTCGAGCCGGCCTGGGTGTCCGACCATCTGTGCTGGACCGGGGCACAGGGAATCAACAGCCATGACCTGTTGCCGCTCCCCTATTGCGAAGCAGCCGTCGCACACGTGGTCCGTCGAGTGCAGCAGGTGCAGGAGTTCCTCGGCCGGCCGCTGGTTCTCGAGAACCTCAGCGCCTATGTGCGCTACTCCGCATCGGACATGAGCGAATGGGAGTTCCTGTCCCAGGTCTGCCGGCGTAGCGGCTGCCTGCTGTTGCTGGACGTCAACAATATCGTGGTGAGTGCACGCAACCAGGGTTTCGACCCGCAGCACTACCTGCGCGGTGTTCCCGCGGAGCGGGTCTGGCAGATCCACCTGGCCGGCCACGCCGACTACGGCACGCACGCCATTGATACCCACGACCACGCGGTTCCCGATGCGGTGTGGCGCTTGTATGAACAGGCGATCGAATTGATCGGCCCGGTCAGCACGATGATCGAGCGCGATGACCACATTCCACCGTTCGCCGACATGGTTGAGGAATTGAACCTTGCCCGTGCCGCGCATGCCCGCGGCCTGTCACGACAATCGCGCGCGGCGTGAGCTGGCTGGCGCGCCTGCAGTCCGATTTCGTGCAATCCCTGCGCCAGGGCAGTGATCGCGTGCGCCCGGAATTGGCCGAGGAGGGAGGCATTCCCGCCGAACTGGGCCTGGGCATTTACCAGCACGCCTACCATGCGCGACTGGCCGAAGCGCTCGCCAACGACCATGCTGCGTTGGCACGCTACCTGGGCGAGTCTGCATGGCACAACCTGTGCACCGACTATGTCGCCTCGCATCCGTCGCGGCAGCGCTCGCTGCGGGTGTTCGGCAATGCGTTGCCGGATTTCGTGGCTGGGATTGCACCCTACGACTCGCATCCCGAAGTGGCCGACCTTGCGCGCTTCGAGCGCGCACTGCTGGACAGCTTTGATGCCGCCGACGCGCCTTCGCCTGGCTGGGACGTGGTCGCCGGCCTGCCTGCAGACGCATGGCCGACCTTGGCACCGCGGCTGCATCCAAGCGTTCGGCGCCTTGCATTGCGCAGCAATGCCGTTGCGTTGTGGACGGCACTGACGGACGAGGCGACGCCGCCTGCGGTCGAACTGGGCGAGTCACACTGGGTGACCTGGCGCGATGCCGCCTTGCTGACCCGGTTCCGCTCACTGACGACGGCGGAAGCCGCGGCGCTGGACCACGTCATCGCTGGTGCGGACGTAGCTACCCTCTGCGAGGCGATGCAGGACATCCACGCCGCCGAAGACGTGCCGGCAGCCGTCGTCGGGTATTTGCGAGCCTGGGCCGACGAGGGCTGGGTCGCTGGATGGAATCATGGCGTTGCGGAAGATCCGGCGTGCGCGCTTACGGCATGATGCGGTTCGCCCGACAGCGGGCGATGCAGTAGGTTTGATGCTCCCCTTGCGAGGATGTTTCGATGGACGATGCACTGGACGATGCACTGGACGCGAACCTCGCAGGCATCGCACCTGTCCGCAAGACGGTCGCCGATTTCGATCCGCGTGCCCTGGCCCTGTTCGACAACTACGTACATGGGGTGATTGACCGCCGCCAATTCCTGCGTAGCGCCGCGCAGTTTGCCGGCGCCGTGGGCGCGGTCGGGCTGCTGACTGCGCTGAGTCCGCAATTCGCCGCCGCGCAGCAGGTCAAGCCAGACGACGCGCGCCTGTCCGCGAGCTTCGTGGAATTTCCCTCGCCCGAGGGCTATGGCAAGGCGCGTGCGTACCTGGTGCGACCCGCATCGTCCGTTGCGGCCACTGCCACGCCTGCGGCCAAGGTCGAGGCCATGCCCACGGTATTGGTGGTGCACGAAAACCGTGGCCTCAACCCGCATATCCAGGACATCGCGCGCCGCCTTGCGCTTGCCGGATACATTGCCATGGCACCCGATGCACTGTTCCCGCTGGGTGGTTATCCGGGCGAGGAAGACGCCGCCCGCGCACTGTTTGCAAAACTCGAGCAGGACAAGACCCGGGCGGACTTCATCGCCGCGGCGCATTACCTGGCGTCGCTCAAAGGCGGCAATGGCCGCATGGGTGCCGTGGGATTCTGCTGGGGCGGGGGAATCGTCAACATGCTCGCCACCACAGTGCCGGCGCTTGCCGCCGCGGCGCCGTTCTATGGGATCGCGCCGCCAATCGAAGACGTGCCGGCGATCAAGGCCGAACTGCTGATCGTGCTGGCCGCGCAGGATGAGCGCGTCAACGCCACCTGGCCAGCCTACAAGGTGGCATTGGATGCAGCGCATGTGCGCTACGCGCTGCTCCAGCCTGCAGGCACGCAGCATGGCTTCAACAACGACACCACGCCGCGCTTCGATGTCGAAGGCGCCAAGCAGGCCTGGACGCAGACGCTGGAGTTGTTCGGCAGGACGTTGCGCGGCAGCGCTTCTTCGTAAGCCGAGTCCGCCGGTCGGGACGTTGGGCGTGAATGCAGGATAACCGTCGCAACCGGTCCCTCGCTGCGCCCATGGTCAGTTCGTGCCGGCAATCACCTCGTATCCGCCACCAGTTCGCGCCCATCGCCAGGGCGCGCGGGACCTACTTTGCCGAGAGTCGCTTGAGCATGGCGGCGTAGTTGCGGCGATAGCCTGCTGCGGACTTGGCCTTCTGCGCGGTCGACAGGATCTTTCCCGACAGCTGGAAGAATTTCTTCTCTTCCTCGCGCAGGTGGTGGTGCACCTTTTTCGACAGTTCCCTGGCTTTCTCCAGCCAGGGATCGCCGTGCGGATCGAGCTTGCGCAAATCCTCAACCAGCTCATCGGTCTGGTGGTGCTCGTGCATCGCGTGGCGCGAGGCATCGAGCCCGGCGTCGTCCATCAGCATCGGCACGTACAGGTAGCGTTCCTCGGCAGCCTCGTGTGCGGCAAGTTCGATCCGGGTCCGGGTGAGCAGGTCGATGCGATCGCGGGTGCCGGGCTTGGAGCGCAGCAGGCTGCGCAACAGGGAACGCTGGGTCTCGTGGCTTTCACGCAATGCATCGTACAGGTCGGACGCCATGGCACTCTCCTTGTGCGGGCCGCGGATGCGGCGCCCGCCGAGGCTATCACGTCGTGGCTATCACGTCGTGGCGAGATGGTCAGCGAGGCGGGCAACATGTTCGAACGAGCGCAGGCGCGCAGCGTGGTCGAAGATGTTTGCAGTTACCAACAGTTCATCAGGCTGGTGCCGCGCGATGAATTCGGCAACGCCATGTTCGGCGGCGCGCGGAGTGCCAACGACGGCGCAAGCAAGCGCGCGCTCGACGCCGGCTTTTTCGGCGGGTGTCCACCAGGCATCGATGTCATCGATTGGCGGCGGGATCAGCCCCGGCGTGCCTCGGCGCAGGCGCACGAAACTCTGCTGCTGGGTGGTGAACAGGCGCCTGGCCTCGGCGTCGCTGTCGGCGATGACCACGTTCACCGACAGCATGGCGTAGGGATAGGCCAGCCGCGACGACGGGCGGAACTCGCGCCGATACAGCGCCAGCGCTTCGTCCATGGCATCGGGTGCAAAGTGCGAGGCAAATGCGAAGGGCAGGCCCAGCGACGCGGCCAGCCGAGCGCTGAACAGGCTCGAGCCGAGCAGCCAGACCGGCACATCAAGGCCGGCGCCAGGCACCGCCTGCACTGGCTGGCCGGGTTTGGCCGGTTCGAAATACGCAAGCAGTTCGAGCACGTCCTGCGGGAACTGCTCGGCGCCATCGAAGTAGCGGCGCAGCGCGCGGATGGTTGCGTGGTCAGTGCCGGGTGCGCGCCCGAGCCCGAGGTCGATGCGATTGGGATGCAGGCTGGCGAGCGTTCCGAACGCCTCCGCCACCTGCAAGGGCGCATGGTTGGGCAGCATGATTCCGCCGGCGCCGATGCGGATGGTGGTCGTGCCGGCGGCGATATGCGCCATCAGCACCGCGGTGGCAGCGCTGGCGATGCCTGGCATGTTGTGGTGCTCGGCAAGCCAGTAGCGCTTGAAGCCCACCCGTTCTGCGTGCTGCGCCAGTTCGAGCGCATTGGCGAACGCCTGTGCGGGCGTGCTGCCCTCGGTGACTGGCGCCAGGTCGAGGACCGAGAAGGGAATCATCGCGTTGCCTCGAAGATTGCAGAGTAGCGCCGGTCGCCGTCCGATACGGCGCCGCCGTCGATGTCGATGATCCGATCGCCGAGCTTGCGATGCTTTCGAAATTCCACTTCAAATTGCATGGGCGTCTTGTCCAGTACCAGGGTGCGCGCCGGCTTGCCGGGCGGATCGAAAATGCCCGCGTACAACAGGGTCGGTCGGCTGCTGCGGTCGTCGACATAGGCGGTGATCGAAGCGGGCCGCGCGCCTTCCAGTGCCAGGGCATCGGCGCGCTCGGCGTACAGCACTGCATCCAGGCCAAACGTGGATTGCCGCTTGATCGCCGGGCCGGGAATGTACACGGGATTGAAATAGACGAGGTGGTTGTCGGCATAGGCGTCCACGCGCGCAAGCTCGAGACCGGCCTTGCGTGCATCCAATTGTGTCTGGCCCAGACCCGGACGCAGCAGCGCGGGCGCGGCGTGGCCCATCGCGATGCCCGCAGGTGGAGAGAAGACGACGTCGAAGTAGATCGCGTCGCCCATCCGGTATCCCTCGATCATCTCGGGCACCGACCGGATCGCCAGTTGCCTTTCGCCAAACGCATCCATCTGTGCACGCGTGAGTTTGAGGTGCTGCAACGACGATAGTCCACGTACCCGATCGGCCGATGCAGGCGGATCGCCGGGATGCCGCTCCCAGATACCCGAGACGACCAGTCGCTGGCCTACGGCGAACACGCTCAGGTCGGCCAGGCGATATCCCTTGCCGAGCAACTCGGCGCTGGCAGCGCCGTACTGGGCCTCGTCCAGGTTGTAACGCAGTTCGGATTCGATCGCTGGCGTGGAGCCAGCGGGCGCCGCCCGGGCAGCGAGGGGGGCGGCGAGGGCCACTTCGGCGAGGGCCACTCCGGCGAGGGCCACTGCGACAAGGGCCACCATCACCACCAGGCATGGCAGGCCGGTAACAAAGCGTGGGAATTGGCGCATGGCACTACGGTAGCAACCACGCATTGCAGGGTCCAGCCGCGTGGCGTGTAATCTGGCCGAAACCAGCCTGGAGGGCCGCAATGTGAAAGCGATCTACCACGCCGCCAATCCGATCGATGCCCAACTGGTTGTGGACCTGTTGGCTGATGCCCAGGTCGCGGCGCATGTCCAGGGATTGTTCCTGACCGGTGGCGTGGGTGAATTGCCGGCCGGCGACATGGTCCGGGTCTGGGTGGCCGACGACGACGTGATCCGGGCGCGCGCCGCGCTCGCGGGGCAGGCGCGCGAGGCGGCCATCGAGGGCGCGCTGGATCCCGCGCTCATTGCGTCGTGGCGCCGCGCGTGGACCGGCCTCGGGCTGGATCATCCGGACGCTGAAAACGGGCGACTGGCGCTGCGTGACGCGCTGGTCCAGGCATGGTCCGAACCGCACCGTCGTTACCATTCGCTTCGGCATCTGCTCGAATGCATCAGCCTGCTCGAGGGCCACCTGCGCGCGGCAGATCGACCGGCCGAGGTGGAGATGGCGCTGTGGTTCCATGACGCCATCTACGATCCGCGCGCGCGCGACAACGAGGCCCGCAGCGCCGACTGGGCCGCAACCGCGTTGCAGGCGGCCGGACTTGACGCCGCCGCGTGCGCGCGGATCCATGCCCTGGTGATGGCGACCCGGCACGCCTCCTTGCCGGTCGGCCTTGACCAGTGCCTGTTGGTGGACGTGGACTTGGCCATCCTCGGCGCGGACCCGGAGCGCTTCGACGAATACCAGGTACAGGTTCGCCAGGAATACGCCTGGGTGCCAGGCCCGCTGTTTCGCGCCAAGCGCAAGGAAGTCCTCACGGCACTGCTGGCGCGAGAGTCCATCTATTCAACGCCGGAACTGCATGCCTGGCTCGAGCAGCCCGCACGCGCCAACCTTGCGCGCGCACTGACACGACTGAGGCCCTGGTACCACCTGTTTGCATGAGCGCGGTCGCAGGTTCGCCACTGACCATCGCAACCACGGCCGCCGCATTCACCCGGGTGACGACTACCAGGGCGCCTGCACGAGGCCGATGCCAACTGCCTGCCGCGGCTGGTGCAAGGTGCTTGCCCACTGCTGCATCAGGTTCCACAGTTCCCGGCCGCGCACGCCATGGTTTTCCGCCCACAGCGCCGCGCAGCCGGTGACGTGCGGCGTGGCCATGCTGGTGCCTTTCATCAGCCGATAGCGGGTTGGCATCGGCGCGGTGGAATAGACGTCCACGCCAGGTCCGGCGATGTCCACCTCGCCGCCACCCGCATTCAGGCCGAGGCAACTGAAGTCGGCGCGATGCTGTGCATTGTCGAGCGCGCCGACTGCGAAGATGGACGGGCAATTGGCCGGTCGGTACACCGGTGCATTGCCGTCATTGCCCGCCGCGGCGATCACCACGCAGCCCGCGTCGAGAGCAGCATGGCCCGCCTGCTCGAAGGCTTGTTTGAAGGCCTCGCCGACGCCGACGTGCCAGCCCAGAGACAGGGACATGAGATCGGCACCGTTGCGCAGGGCCCAGTCCATGCCTGCCAGCACCCAGCCTTCCTCGCACCAACCGGCATCGTTGAGTACCTTGCCCACCAGCAGGATGGCGTCGCTGGCAATGCCGTAGCGCCGGGGAGTGCCTGCAGGCATGCGCGGGCCGCAGGCCGTACCGGTCGTGTGCGTGCCATGTCCGTGCCGGTCCTGAACGGAAGAACCCGGGACAAAACTCTGCGCCGTGATGCTGCGGCCGGTGAAGTCGGGGTGCCCCAGGTCGAAGCCGGTATCGAGCATGGCGATGCGGATCCCGGCGCCGGAAGAGCGCGAGCGCCATGCCTGGGTCAGGTACACGCCCCAGGTCATTGCCTGCAGGTCGGGCTGCGGCGTACCTTCGCCGGCGGCGAGGGCGCGCATGTACTGTTCGGGCTCGACCGAGCGGATCCTGGGATCGCTGGAAATCGCGGCTCTGCGCAGCGTGCGCGCACGGTCCGCATCCACGTGGACCAGCGCGACGCCGAGGGTGTCGAAGACCAATGCGTCGCCTTCGCCTCCCGGCCACGCATGGATCGCCGCGGCGGCGGTTGGCGCGCCGCCTGCCGCATCGAAATCCGCGCTTCGTGCGCTGCGCAGACCTGCGAGCTGGCGCAGTCCATCGTGCAGGGCAGTGATCTGGCCTGGTTGCATGGTCACCAGCCAGCGGCCGGTGCCCCCGCTTGGCAGGGGCCCGTTGGCATCGGATCCGAATGGAATGGGGGCCCGCGGGTCGTCGTCGCTCATCGCCGGCATTGTCGCCGTCCCGGGCAGGCGCATTCAATCGCTGTGAAGCCGGTGCGCGCTGCGAGGCCGGTGCGCGCTGCGAGGCCGGTGCGCGCTGTGAAGCCGGTGCGCGCTGCAAAGCCGGTGCGCGCTGCCAACGCGGCCGATGTCCCCGCACTGGTCGGCCGCGGCCCGATGCAAGTCGGTGGCACGCAGCTTGCCGTGGGCCATGGCCTGCGGCATCGTAGGGCTCCGTGGAGCCATCGAAAGGATCACTGCATGCTGCGCCTGACATCGCCTCGCTCGCGCTGGGTCCTGCCCTGGCCGGCTGTCTTGTTGTTCCTGCTGGTGGCGGACGCGCAGGCCGCCGAGCGCCGTTTCATGCCGATCGCCGCGTCGGATGCCCAGCGCATTGATGTAGTCGGCACCACGCCCGTGATCAGCCAGGGCGCGCGGGGTTTCAGTGGAGGCGCGTCGATCCTGCCTGTTTCCGCGCGCAAGGCCAGGGTCCTGGTATCGGTGCGAAACCTCGGCGCAGCGCCGATGGACTTTGCTGCGAAGAACCTCACCATCACGGCCGGCGGCGATGTCCTGGCGCTCGAATCGGTCGAGTCCATGGGTCGGGCCACGGGCAGTACACCGGGTGGCAGCAATTGCCTGAACGTCCCGCAGTCCTCGTACTCCGCGTGCCTGGAGATGGATTCCCGGCGTGCCGCGACTGGCGCCGCGAGAAGCGAGGGGGCAGCGGCAGCGGCCGTCGAACAGACGGTGGATCCACGACAAACGCGGGCCCGGCAATTCCTGATCCAGCTGCCGCGCAAGTCAAAGGACGAGCCGTTGACAATCAGGGTTCGCATCGAATCCGGCGGCGAAACACTGGCTTTCGATTTCCGCGAGGTCCAGTAGCTTCCTGAACGGCGGCAAAGTCAAACGCCGGGATCGGGCCGACCGCGACGTTGGTTCGCAGGACGCTCGTCTATCCTCATGGCAATGGATTCGCCTGCGGTCATGAAACTCAGCGCCGAGCAGCGGCTGCATTTGCTTGTTGCGGGCATCCGCGACTACGCGATCTACCTGCTTGACCCGTCCGGCGTGGTCAGCAGCTGGAACGCGGGTGCAGAGCGATTCAAGGGCTACACCGCGGACGAAATCATCGGTCGGCATTTCTCCTGCTTCTACACCCCTGAAGACCAGGCCAGCGGGCTGCCGCAACGCTCGCTCGATACGGCGCTGGCTGAAGGAAAGTTCGAGTCCGAAGGTTGGCGCCTGCGCAAGGATGGCACGCGGTTCTGGGCCAGCGTGGTCGTTGATCCGATCCGTGATGAGCACGGAGAACTGGTCGGCTTTGCAAAAATTACCCGTGACATCACCGAGCGCCGGGACGCCCTGGTCGCCCTGCGCGAAAGCCAGGATGCGCTGCAGCAGGCCAACTGGGCCCTGTTCCAGTCCCAGAAGATGCAGGCGATCGGCCAGCTCACCGGCGGTATCGCGCACGATTTCAACAACCTGCTCGCGGTACTGTCCAGCGGGCTGGATGTGCTGACGCTGTCGCCCGAGGGCGATGCCAATCCGCATCTGATGGAAACCATGCGGCGCGCGGTGTCCCGTGGCTCCACGCTGACCCAGCAGTTGCTCGCTTTCGCGCGCAAGCAGCCACTCAAGCCGGAGAACTTCGATGTCAATGCGAGAGTTGGCGGCTTCGAGTCGGTGCTTCGCCGTGCCGTACCGTCTACCATCGAATTCGGCATTGAACTGGGCGCCGATGCCGGCACGGTATCGGTGGACGCACAACGCTTCGAGGCCGCGCTGCTGAGCCTGGTCGTGAATGCGCGCGACGCGATGGGCGGTACCGGCGTGTTGCTGGTGCGCACCGACAGCGTGGAACTCGGCGTGCGGGGTGGCAGCGCGCTGCCGGCGGGCGATTATGCGCGAATCTCGGTGGTGGACAGCGGTCACGGCATGGCGCCGGATGTGCTCGCGCGGGCGTTCGAGCCATTTTTTACCACCAAGGACATTGGCCGTGGTACGGGCCTCGGGCTGAGCCAGGTCTACGGATTCATCAGCCAGTCGGGCGGTGACGTGCAACTGTCGAGCGAACCGGGGCAGGGGACATCGGTTGTGATCGTGTTGCCGCTGGTCTCCGGCGAGCCTGCCGAGATCGCTGGGAGCGAAGGCATGGAGAAAGTCCTGATCGTCGAGGATGAGCCTGAACTGCTCTCGCTCGCCGCCAGCCTGTTCCGCAGCATTGGCTACGACGTGTTGACCGCCAGCAACGGCGTGGATGCGGCCCGGCTCCTCGACCGCAATTCGGACATCGACATCCTGTTCTCCGACGTGATCATGCCGCAGATGACCGGGATCGAACTCGCGCGCTGGGCCACCGAGCACCATCCGCACGTGAAAATCGTGCTGACCTCCGGTTATGCCATGCCGGCGCTGACGGAAGATCACGGTGAGCTGAGCCGTTACGCATTCGTCAACAAGCCATACCGGCTCGCCGAGTTGGCCAAGGCCTTGCGCAGCGCCTGACGGCCTATCGCCCGACAGATGGGTGACCTTTGGCACGTTCGGACTGGGCATGGCCTGACACACTGGCAGCACTCCCCATTGGAGAATTTGATGCGCAATGCCCTGTTCGCGCTATGCCTTGCCGCCGCGTCCGGCGCAGCGAGTGCGTCATCAATGGGTGTGTCGGAAGCAAGCGCAGTTTCAGCGCATTCGGCCGCAGCGCAGTCGGCCGCGACGCATTCGGCTGCGGCGCAATCAGCCGCAGCGCCGGCAACGGGCGGACTCGGCGACGGCTGGAGCGCCGTCACCAAGGAAGACGCGCCGGAACCGGAACTGGCAGGACGGGCACGCAAGTCCGCGGCACTCTTGCAACAACTGGTTGCGTTGCTTGAGCCAAGTACTTCGCCGCGTGACCAGGCATTGCGCGCAAAGCTCATGCAATTGCCTTCTGCAGATCCGGGACAGGCTGCGCAAGCTGCGCTGGGCGGGGTGATCCTGCGTCGCGCTGCCGCAGCAGGTGCGACAGATCGCCTGGTCCAGTGGTTGTGGGCAACGGCCAGTGATGCCGATGCCGGATGCACAACGGCGTCTGCTTGCCCCGAACGAGACGGCTCCCTGGCGCGGATCGAGCCGGACAACGCCGCTGCGTGGCTGCCGATCTTCGACCGTGCATGGGCCGATGACGATAGTGCCGGCACGGATACAGCGCTGGCTCGGATGGCCGAGGCAATCCGCTTCGATGATTTTTTTGTAGAGGTATCCGGCGCTTGGGTGGGGGTGATGGGACGATTCCCGGAAATTTCCGCGGCGCAGTATGTGCAGGGCTCGGCGTCGATGCGTGTCGATGATGCCGAGGTAGCTTCGATCATCACCGGGATCGCGATCGGCGCAGGCACTGGGATGCTGCCCAGCCTACTCTCGCTTGCGCACGCTTGTGATCGTGGCAAGGAACCGCTTGCCGGCTCGTTGCGTTTTGAGCGCTGCACGAAGATCGGCCGGACGATGGCCCACCAGGGAACCAGCTTGTCTGCGCAGATGATCGGGCTGGCCCTGGTCCGCCGGACCGGCCAGTGGTCTGTGCAGGACGCCGCGATGGAGCGCGAGTTGCGGTGGCGGCAGCACAATGGCATCCCGGCGATTCCGTCGGAAAAGGATGCCGCTGGGTTGAAGCGGTATTTTTCTGACTTGCAGGCAACCGGCAATGAATCCCTGGCGATCAATCGAGCGATGGCACGAAAGGGCATCGCGTTAACGCCGCCAGCCGGTTGGGATCCCTCGGCCACAGCGGGAAACGACTGATCGCGGGACGCATTGCCGCCCCGGCATGGAACTGGCCGCAATCACGGTTCTGTAGCAACCGGGCGCGCGCGGTTAGGTTATTTGGCATCACTACGCAGTATCGCTACCGGGAGTCGAGACAATGGCCACGGGTTGGGCCGGCGACAATGCCGTGCAGGAACAGATCGATGCCACCATCAAGGACGGCATCCAGCGAGCGCGTAGCCAGTTGCCGAAGGGCAAGAGCCGCACGCGCTGCGAGGCGTGCGATGCGCTCATTCCGGTCGCGCGGCGCAAGGCCTTGCCGGGGGTAAAGTTGTGTGTTCCCTGCCAGGAAGCACTTGACCAGGAAGGGGGCGCCGCCGGTGGCATCAATCGCCGCGGTAGCAAGGAAAGCCAGCTGCGTTGATCAGCCCATCAGGACGTGGAGCTTGGGCCTGGGCAACATCGCGCGCCGATGAGCGTCGATTGCAACTGCGATTTCAGCTGCGCAGTCCGCCACCGCGCGCAGGCGCGCTGCCCGGCGCTGCCGGCTTTGTTGCGATTGGGCGCGATACCGAGGTGGCACGCGAGGGAGCGGACTTCGACTTGCCCGGCGTCATCTCGACGCTGAGGCTGAAGCTGCGCTGCTCATTTGGGCGCAATGCGCCGACGCCGATCAGCTTGCGGGCAATTTCCTTGCCCTTGTCGTCTCGGATGGTGACCACGACCGAATACTCCCAGGCCACGTCATCGGCAGGGTTGCGAAAACTGCCCTCGATGCTCAATGGCGTGTGGCCGTGGTCTGCGGCAGTCGATTGCGCGTCCGGCTCGAAGCGCAGATGGTGCTTGCATGCCGGACAGATTGTTGCGCTGTCGAGGATGTTCTCGCGGCAATGCGGACACGCCCGGGTCGCCCCGGGTGTGCCTGGACGTGCGGCGTCCATCAGTTGGTGGTGCTGTCCGCGCGCTTGCCGTTCTTGCCGCCGGTTTCATCCCAACCGAAGCTGGCCTGGCCGCGCATGCGCGCACCCGAGGCAACGGTGAGGCTGCCGGCGGTGATGTCGCCAGTGACGACGGCGGTGGGCTGCAGTTCGACCCGCGAGGCGCCGTCGATGTTGCCCTCGAGCTCACCGGCGATGGTGACCTTGTCGGCGCGCACTGCGCCAGTCAGCTTGGCGCCTGGCTCGATGGTGAGGTCGCCCTGCACATTCACGTCGCCCTTGAACTTTCCGGCGATGCGAACGCTGCCGGAGCCTTCGATCTTTCCTTCGATGGTGATGTCGGAAGCGATCAGCGATTCCTTGCGCGCGCGATCAGCATCGGTGCGTGGCGACGGCGCTGCGGCCATCGGTGCCGGCACGGGCGCAAAATCGTTGCGCGGTGCATCGGCGCGGACCGGATCCGGGGAACTGGTGGGCGCGGGCTTGGTGTTCAGATTGTCTTTCCAGAGGGACATCGCTGAGGCCTTCGGCATGCGGGGCTTTCGAGGCTACCAGCGATTTCTCCCCGGGGGAACCACCTAAAGCCCTTGTGCATCAGGGGCTAAGCAATGCTTCCCAGAATGGCTGTGAAGTACGAGCCAGGTCACGGATTTGTGTTATTTGCCCGTTATTCCTGGCGTTTCCGGCGCCCCCGGCTGAATGGCGATGCGGGACCACACGGCGGGCTGCGCCGTCCGTGCGCGCTGCTAGCCGACGCCGGCGGCGGTCAGCCGCGCCCGGACACGGCGTCCAATCGCAGCCGGGATGCTGCCTGAGAAGCTCAGCAGGGCATAGGCCATGCCCGGCATCCCGTACATCCAGGGTGACGACTGCAACGGCAGGGACAGTGCCAGCGTGATCGACACCAGCGCGACCGCAGGTTGCATCAGCGCGTGCGCCACGTGCTGGGCCGTCAACACCTGCTCGTCCAGCGACAAGGCAAGTGCCACGCGCTGGCGCCATGCCTGCAGATAGAGCAGAGCAATGACCGAGCCCATGGTGCCGAACACAAGTCCATAGATGACGAACATCATGCTCAAGTCGTGGATGCTGTGGATCTCGAAGCCATAGGGCAGTGCACCCTGGGTGATCCAGCCGAAGAAGGTGGCAAACACAGCCTTGAGCGGATAGATGTAAACCATCACCAGGAACACCAGCACCAGGCTGAGCACGATGCTCGGGCGATCGTCCAGACCGTAGCGCCGGCTCCAGGTCATGTGCTGGTACCAGAACCCGGCGATCTGCGCGAAGCTGGCGGCGAAGGCCGGGGTGCCCTTGAGCGCCTCGAGCAGCTTGGGCATCGAGTCGGGGATCGAGTCCACCGAGATCACCAGCATCGTCAGCGCAAATGCGAAAGCCGCATCAACGAACGCTTCCATGCGGGTGACTTCACCGCCGCGTTCGAGGAATCCGTCGGTGCGAAGTTTCAGGCTCATGCACCAAGCATAGCGCTGTCCTTGAGCGCGGCGCGGTAACGCCGGCTGCAGGGCAGGCGAGTGCCGTCGCGCAAGGTCAAGCGGGCGTCGCCGGTTTCCAGCGGTTCGATCTCG
>JBKJMY010000207.1:0-3012 GCA_046596115.1 Arenimonas sp. | reverse complement strand
TCGCCCCAGACTTGCGGGCTGCTTGGCGGCAGGTCGCAGTACCAGTCGTAGAAGCTCATGCAGACGCCACCGATCAGGCTCAGGTAGCGGCTGCCGGCGGCGTAGCTCACCATGCTCATCGCCGGGATCGGCGAGAAGCCAATGATGCGGTCGGGACCGTGCTTCTTGATCGTGTAGACATTGGCTGCCGCGACGATCTCGTTGACCTCGTCCCAGCTCGAACGCACGAAGCCGCCGAGGCCGCGAATCTGCTGGTAGTCGCGCCGCTTCGTGTCGTCTTCGACGATGCTGGCCCAGGCGTCCACCGGGTCATGGGCCAGCCGCGCCTCGCGCCAGCTCTTCAGCAAGCGACCGCGCACCATCGGGTACTTGACGCGGTTGGCGCTGTACAGGTACCAGCTGTAGCTGGCCCCGCGCGAGCAGCCGCGCGGTTCGTGGTTGGGCATGTCCCAGCGCGTGCGCGGGTAGTCGGTCTGCTGGGTCTCCCAGGTCACGATGCCGCCCTTGACATAAATATTCCATGAGCACGAGCCCGTGCAGTTGACGCCGTGCGTGCTGCGCACGATCTTGTCGTGGGCCCAGCGGTTGCGGTAAGCGTCTTCCCACGTGCGGTCTTCGCCGGTGGTGACACCGTGGTCGCCGGAGAAGGTTTCGCGCGGGTTCGAGAAGTAGTTCAGCCGGTCGAGGAAGTGGCTCATCGAGCGCCTTTCGGGAATGTGTTGTTCAAGCCTGGTCAGGCTGGCTCAGGGGTTCTTGACGTAGGCGTTCTTGCGCAGGTAGAACCACCAGTTGAGCACCAGGCACAGGGCATAGAAGACGGCGAACCCGTACATCGCGAACTGCGGCGTGCCCGCCTTGATCTGCTCGCCGATCACCACCGGTGCGGCGAACGCGCCGTAGGCGGCCACTGCGGATGTCCAGCCGAGCACCGGGCCAGCCTGCTGGCGATCGAAGATCACGCCGATGCTGCGAAAGGTGGAGCCGTTGCCGACGCCGCTGGCGGCGAACAACACCATGAACAGTCCGAGGAAGAGGAAGAAGTACTGCTCGGGCGTTGATGATTGGTAGGCAAGCATCATCACGTAGCCGACCGCCACAGCGGCCAGCGCCATCACCGCGCACACCCACTGCGTGACGATCGAGCCGCCGACCTTGTCGGCGATCCAGCCGCCCAGCGGACGCGTCAACGCGCCGACGAAGGGGCCGATCCAGGCGAACGCCAGCACCGGCAGCGCGTTCGGGTTGTGCTGTGTGTGCCGCAGGACGCCGTTGGCATCGGGCACGTGGACGACGTCAAAGATCACCTTCATCGAAAGCGGCAGCGCCATCGAAAAGCCGATGAACGAGCCGAAGGTGACGATGTAGAGAACCGTCATCGACCACGTATGCGTGTTGCGAAAGATCTGGAACTGCTTGGCCACGCCTTCCTTCATCGGACCGAAGGCGGCAAGCCTCATCATTGCCAGCATGGCCATGATGTCCAGCGGGATCGCCACCCACACATTGAGCAGCCCCAGCCCGGTGGGTGCCGGCAGATACAGCCACAGCATGAAGATCGACGGCACGAAGGCCAGCGTGTACAGGTAGATGATCTTCGAGAAGGCGACGAGCGGACTGCCGGTGTCGGGCGAAATCGTCTTCAGGTTGTTCATGCCGAACCAGCACAGGATCGCCAGCGGCACCAGCGAAAACACCCAGGTGAAGCCCGCGTTCTGGATCCAGGTGGGCGTGCCGGCAGCGATCTTGCCGAAGATCCAGCCGGATTCATGCAGCAGCGTTTCAGGCGCACCGCCGAAGGTGCCCAGCAGGCCCACCGTCATCACCAACGGGATGACGATCTGCATCGTCGTCACGCCGAAGTTGCCCAGACCGGCGTTCAGCCCGAGCGCAGTGCCCTGCAGTCGCTTCGGAAAGAAGCTGCTGATGTTCGACATCGAACTCGCAAAGTTGCCGCCGCCCACGCCCGACCACAGCGCCATCAGCTGGAAGGCCCACAGTGGCCAGTCCTTGTGCTGCAGCACGATGCCGGTACCGATGGCCGGTGCGAGCAGCATCGCGGTCGTCAGGAAGATGGTGTTGCGCCCGCCGGCCAGGCGGATGAGGAACGAGGCCGGAATGCGCATCGTGGCGCCGGCAATGCCCGCGATCGCCGTCAGCGTGAACAGCTCGGCCTGGGTAAACGGGAACCCGAGGTTGAGCATCTGCACCGTGATGATTCCCCACATGCCCCAGACCGCAAAGCCACACAACAGAGCGGGCACCGAGATCCAGAGGTTGCGGTAGGCGGTTCGCTTGCCGGTGCTGTTCCAGAACGTCTCGTCCTCGGGCCGCCAGTCCTCGATATCGCCAGCAGGACCTGGCGCGTGAAGCGCGGTGATGGTGGTGCTTGTCATCGAAGGCTTTCCAGTAGCGAATTTGTTCAGTGCGCGAAGCTGCGCGATAGCGGCGATGGAGCCGCGTTCTGGCCCATGAGTTCGGCGCGACGCACCTCGGTCCAGTACATCCAGATCAGCGAGACCCAGACCACGCCGTACAACAACATGAAGGCGCTGGAGCGGATGCCGGTCAGGTCCATCAGCACGCCGAACAGGATCGGCAGCACGAACCCGCCCATGCCGCCGGCCAGCCCGACGATGCCGCTGACGGTGCCGATGTTGGTTGGGTAGTCGTCGCTGATGTACTTGAAGACGCTGGCCTTGCCGAAGGCCATGGCGATGCCCAGCACGAACATCAGGCCGGTGAAGGCATAGACGTTCAGGCCGATGTGAAAGGTCCTGGGGCCGTCAACGGTCAGCACGGTGAAGTCGGTTTGCGGATAGCTCAGCAGGAACAGGCAGATCCAGCAGACCCACATGACCCACCAGGTAACGCTGTGCGCGCCGTACTTGTCGGAGAGCCAGCCGCCCACCGCACGCAGCACACCGCCGGGCAGCGAGAAGCAGGCCGCCAGCAATGCGGCCGAGCGGATGTCCAGGCCGAACTCGCCAACGTAGTACTGCACCATCCACAAGC
>JBKJMY010000246.1:0-9429 GCA_046596115.1 Arenimonas sp. | reverse complement strand
CTGTAGGCATCCTTCATCAGGAACTCGCGCGCCCGCATCACACCAAAGCGCGGCCGGATCTCGTCGCGGAACTTGGTCTGGATCTGGTAGAAATTGATCGGCAGCTGCTTGTAGCTGCGCAGTTCCTGGCGGGCGAAGTCGGTGATCACTTCCTCGTGCGTGGGGCCATAGACGTAGTCGGCCTCCTTGCGATCCTTGATCTTGAGCAACTGGCCGCCGAATTTTTCCCAGCGACCCGTTTCTTCCCACAGCTCGCGTGGCTGGATCGAGGGCATGATCATCTCGATGGCGCCGGCGCGGTCCATTTCCTCGCGCACGATGCGCTCGACCTTGCGCAGGGTGCGCAGGCCGAGCGGCGACCAGGTGTACAGGCCAGCGCCGAGCTTGCGCACCATGCCGGCGCGCAGCATCAGCCGGTGGCTGCTGATCTCGGCGTCGGCGGGCGTGTCCTTGCTGGTGGACAGGTGGAAGCGGGACAGGCGCATGTGGGTGAACCAGGGCGAAAACGGAGCGCCATTGTAGCGGCGCGGATTCGACCCCGCCGCCTATTTCGGCTTGGTTTCCGGCTCCGCGGGCGGCGACATCGGGATCACGTTGATGTCCTCGCGCATCGATACCAGCTCGAACTTGCGCCCCTTGGGCGGCGTGTCGGTAAGCTGCAGCACGCCATGGCCGTCGCGCCAGCGGTACAGCCTGGGCTTGGCGGCTTCGGCAACAGCTTCGGCCTTTTCGGCGCGGAGCTGGGCCTGATCGGCAGTTTCAAAGCCGGGATGACCGAGTTTCCACCAACCCAGCGCCGCCCCCAGGGCCAGTCCGGCAATCACTGCGACGCCTGCGCGCATGTCTGTCTCCAGCAGGCGGGGCAACGGCCCCGACAAGGCAATCTTGCCACGCTACACTGCCGGCATGGATCCCTCCGACCACTCCGGGCCCGCAGACGTCAGGCCTGATGACAGCAGGCCCCACGACAGCAGGCCTGACGACAGCAGCCACGCTGAAAGTCGACAACCGCGCAACCGGCATATTTACCTGCTGCCGAACCTGTTGACCACGCTTGGCCTGTTCTCCGGCTTCTACGCGATCCTGGCCGCCGCCAGCGGCCGCTTTGAGCACGCCTGCCTGGCGGTGTTCCTTGCCGGCATCTTCGACGGCGTGGATGGGCGGGTGGCGCGGATGACCGGCACCAGCTCGGAATTCGGCGTGCAATATGATTCCCTGGCCGATCTGGTGAGCTTCGGCATGGCCCCGGCCCTGGTGATGTACCACTGGGCGCTGGTGAGCATGCGCGTGGATGGCCCGATCGCCGGCAAGGTCGGCTGGGCCGCAGCGTTCCTGTACGTCGCCTGCGCTGCATTGCGGCTGGCCCGGTTCAATACCCAGGTCGGCGTGGTCGACAAGCGCTGGTTCATCGGCTTGAACAGCCCCTCGGCGGCGGCCTTGATGATGGGTTTCGTGTGGTCGATGAGCGCCTGGGACATTCCGGGCGAGACGCTGCGCTTCGTGGCTACCGGCGTGACCATCACCAGCGCGCTGTTGATGGTGAGCGGCTTCCGCTATACCAGCTTCAAGGGCGGCCAGCCGCGTGAGCGCGTCCCGTTCTGGGTGATGCTGCTGATCGTCGGCTTCCTGGTGGCATTGATCATCGATCCGCCGCGGGTGCTGTTGACGGTGGCCCTGGTGTACGCCGCGTCAGGTCCGGTCACCTGGCTGTGGCAGCGCACGCGGCGCAAGCCGCCGGCATCGGGCGCGGCGGCCTCGTGAGCTGGAGCGCCGAGCAGCATCGCCTGCTGGCTGCGATGGGCCTGCAGCCGATGCGCGAGCGCGGCAGCGAGCCCGAGCAGGTAGTGCGCGTGCAAGTGCAAGAGACCGTGCAAGCATTTGCAGTCTCTGCGCCGTCGACGCGCAGCAGTGCACCTCGCGCCTTTCCTGGCGATGCGCCGGCTCGCAACAACGCGCGCCCGCCCGCAGGCAAGCCGGCCGCGTTGCTCGATGCGTTGCGCCGCGCCGCCGGAGGTTGCGATATCTCCGACTTGGTCGCCGACCTGGAACGCCTGCGCCGGGAACCTGCGCTCAAGCGCGCGTTGTGGCCGCGGCTGCGGGCGCTGCGCAGGCACTGACTGATGAACGCGCGCGTCGCTGACACTTCGCAGGTCCGGGTCATGCGCCAGGCCGATATTGATGAGGTCGCGGCGATTGAATTGCGCGCCTATCCCTTTCCCTGGACCCCGGGCATCTTCCGCGACTGCCTGCGCGCGGGCCACGAATGCTGGGTGCTGGATTCGCGTGCCGGAATCATCGGCTATGGCGTGCTGAGCGCTGCCGCGTCCGAGGCGCACGTGCTCAACGTGTGCGTCGCGCCCGAGCACCAGGGCCACGGCCATGGCCGGCGCATGTTGCGGCGGCTGATGGACATCGCGCGCTGGCACATGGCCGATCGCGTGTTCCTGGAGGTGCGGCCATCCAATCCGGGGGCGATCGCGTTGTACGACAGCGAAGGCTTCAACGAAATCGGCCGCCGGCCAAACTACTACCCCGCGACGAAGGGACGCGAGGATGCCATCGTCATGGCGATGGAGTTGCTTCCACCCGAGCCTTGAGCCGTTCCTTCGCCAGCCATTCGGGCAAGGCGTCGCGTGCGTGCAGGTAACCTGCCTCGACCACATCGTGGAAGCGCGAGACATCCAGGATGCTGAACTGGGTTACCGGCGGCGCCAGCAGCAGGTTGGCCTGGCCACCCAACTCGCGCACGCGGGCCACAGTGCCGATCTCGGTGGATTTCAGGATCAGCGTCGCCAGTCCCGGCAGGCGGATGCGCTTGCGTGAGCGCAGCAGGCGTTGCCGGAGCAACGCCCAACCCGATGGCACGTGGTCGTAGTCGATCCGGTAGTCCTTGCGCGTGCTCAGGTCCACTGCGATCACCCGCGCGACCGGCATGCTGCGCATCACGTCCACCGGCAGGCTGTTGAGTACCGACCCGTCGATCGCCAGGTGGCCGTCGTGCACTGCCGGCGGCATGACCCCGGGCAGCGCGGCGCTGGCACGCAACACATGCCAGGTTGGCCCGCGGGTGTGCACATTGCTCAGGCCCGTGGACAGGTTGCTGGACATGCAGAAAAACGGAATCGGCAGGTCTTCCAGGTTGCCCGGGAGTGCTTTGCGCAACAGGCGCACCATGCGCCCGCCGCTGAGCAGGGACACCAGCGGCAGCGTGTAGTCGGAAAATGGCTTGCCCTTCACGAAGGCCTTGTAGGCAACAGCAATCACGTGCTCGGGTGTCCAGTCATGGGCAATGCCGGCGGCCATGATCGAGCCGATGCTCGAGCCACCGATCCAGTCCACCGGCAATCCAGCCTCGCACATTGCCTGGTACACACCGAGGTGGGCAAAACCGCGCGCCGCACCGGCGCCGAGCACGAGCCCGACCGCCTTGCCGGAAAGGATGCGGGCGACGCGCGCCAGATCGTCCGGATGGTCGGCGCGATAGTGCAGGTGGTAGGCGAGTTGACGCGGCTCCAGCCACGCCAGCGTGCCGTGGATCGGCGTGCCGGCGGGATGCACGAGCAGCAGGGCGTGCCCGGATCCGCCGTGGTGCTCGCCAGCCTCGACAAGTGTGCGTTCCCAATCGCGCGGCGCCGGCTCATCACCGGACAGCGCGATGCGCAGCACCAGGTCGGCCTGGCGCAGGCAGAACGCCGACCACGGCGTGGCGCCGGGATCGCAGCGGAACACGATGGTCTTGCCCCGCGCTTCGAGCCCGGAGACCCAATGCTTGAGGCGCTCATCCACAGCCTCGTCCAGGCCCAGCGCATGGCGCGGCGCGGCCGCGTCGCCGAGCGCATCGCGGCGCAATTCGACAACTGACCCAGGTGCGCCCAGTGCCTTGGACAGGCGTGCGCACGCATCCTGCAGGGCCGGCGAATCATCCAGCGGCAGCACGGCGATCGTTCGCGGTGGGCGCTGCCCCGCGGCCTCGGGTTGCATGTTCTGGCGCATGCGGTCGGCGACACTGGCCGCCAGTTTCATCACCAGCCCCGGGTTGTGTTTCGCCAGGACTTCGAAACCCTGGCGATCCACCTTCACCAGCAGACTGTCGCGGATGGCGCGCACGCCGGCACTGCGCGGCTGGCCGGTCAGCAGGCTGGCCTCGCCGACGCAATCGCCGGGGGCGACTTCGCCCAGCAGCACGTCTTCCTCACCCGATGAACTGGGCAGGTCGCGCCACACGCGCAGGCGGCCACGCAGCAGCAGGTAGAGCGCGTCGCCGGGTTCGTCCTGGTGGAACAGCCAGCAGCCACCGGCAAGTTCGACCGGCTCGAGCAGGGACCACAGGGCGGGCTGGTCGAATGCAATGCCGAAGTAACGCTGCAGGATCGCCATCGCAGCAACGTCGAGCGGTGCCTGCGGCGGATCCACCGCGATCATGCGCGGGCGGCGTCGGGCAGGTTGCGGCGGATCACCTGCAGGCCTTCGAAGATCCGCGAAATGGATGCCAGCAGGCCGACGACATGGCGCTCGTCCTCCTCGGAGAATGCCTGGCCGTCGCGGCGGTTGAGGATCTGCGCGACCGCGAACACCGCGCCGCCGCGGTCGAACATTGGCAGGCACATCAAAGAACGTGTCTGGTAGCCGAACAGCTTGTCCACATCCGGATTGAAACGCGGGTCTGCATAGACATCCGCGATGCGCGCTGGCTTGCCGCTGGCGGCGACTGCTCCGGCAATGCCGCTACCGATCGGGATGCGGATTTCCTGTCGCCCAGCCAGGCCTTCGGTGACGCGCAGCAGCAGCGTCTGGCTTTGGTGATCGACCAGGAACAGCGAGGCGCGCTCGGCATCGAGCAGTTGCGCCAGCTTGCGCGTGATCGCAAACAGTGACTGCTCGAGCATGGCGTGGAAGACGCCGTCGTTGGCCAGTGTGGTGGCATCGAGGAAGCGCACCGCCTCGTCGGTGATGTCCTGCAGGCGCTCGCGGAACGCGGCTTCATCCATGGCGTCGACTTCCGCGCCGATGTCCTGCTTCTGCCGGTTGTCGGCAAGCATCTGCATCATGTGGCTGGTATTGGCCAGCACCGAATCGCTGAAGCTCGACAGGCGGCCATCCTCGAGATGCACGATGCGATCGGCGATGTCGAGGATGCGGTTGTCGTGGGTGACCAGCAGGATCGTGCAGCCCTGTTCACGGGCCAGCGTTTTCATCCGGTCCACCACCTCGCGCCCGGACTGCTTGTCGAGCGATGCAGTCGGCTCGTCTGCCAGCAGCATCGCCGGCTCCGATGCGAGCGCGCGGGCGATGGCGACGCGCTGGCGCTGGCCGCCGGACAATTGTTCGGCCTTGTAGTGGATGCGCTCGCCCAGGCCGACGGCTTCGAGCATGGCCACGGCGTGCTTCTGGCGATCGTGGGCATGCGGGTACCTGCCAGTCACGCGCAGGCCCAGTTCCACGTTCTGCACGGCGGTCAGGGCGCCGAGCAGGTTGTGCGACTGGAAGATGAATCCAATCTGCCTGCGAACGCTTTCAAGGACCGCGCTGGACGCGCCGCGCAACTGCTTGCCGAGTACCTGCACGGAGCCTTCCTGGGTCGAGCGCAGGGCGCCAACCAGGGTCAACAGCGTGGTTTTCCCGGAGCCAGACGGACCAGTGACAATCACGACTTCGCCCTGCGGAATCTCGACATCCACGTCGAACAGGATCTGCTTGCGCAGCGTACCCCGCCCGTAGTGGTGGTTGAGGGCCGAAACCCGGATCGGCGCGCCGGACATCAGAACACCTCTGCCGGATCCAGGGTGCGCACCTTGCGCACCGCCAGCAGCGCCGACAGCGCGCACATGCCAAGGGTCAGCGCAAACACGAGGCCGAGCCGTTCGCTGGTCACCTCCAACGGCAGCGAGGTCGCCGCGGCCGCCCGGCCATACAGGAAGTGCGCCAGCGCCACGCCAGGGATGAAACCGAGCACGCCCAGGATTGCCGCCTGCTGCAGCACGATGCCGGAGACGAAGCCATTGCTGTAGCCCATCGCACGCAGCGTCGCGTATTCGTGCAGGTGCTCGGACACATCGGCGAACAGGATCTGGTAGACGATGATCGCGCCGACCACCAGGCCCATGATGGCGCCGAACGCGAACACGTAGCCGATCGGCGTGGCGCGGTTCCAGTAATCCTTCTCGCGGGCAACGAAGTCGACCTTGGTCATCACCAGCACGTCGGCAGGCAGGTTCTTGCGCAGGCGGTCGCGCACCAGGTTGGCATCGGCACCGCGGCGAAGCGTGATCAGGCCGAGCTGGATGTCATTGCGCGGGCGGTCCGGGAACAGGCGCAGCCAGTTGTCATCGCTGGTCAGCAGGCTGCCGTCGATGCCGAACGAGGTGCCCATTTCAAACAGGCCGCCGATGTTGACAGTGCGGTTGTTCACCTCGGTGACCAGGATGCCGCCATCGCGCAGTGTCTTGGCGACCGGACCGAACTCCGGGCGCGAGCGGGCGTCGAACAGCACTGTGTCCTGGTTGCGCAACAGGTAGCGGTGCGCTGCGAAGCCCGGCGCGTCGAGGATGTCGTCGGACGGGTGGAACCCGACCAGGTTGATGGTGCGGCGCTGGTTGGTCCACGGGTTCTTCCAGACCGCAGGAAAGATGTACACCGGGGCCACGGACGCAACATCCTTGTCGCCCAGCGCGTCGTACAGGCGGCGAATCGAAAACGTCTCGGGGCGGACGATGAACACGCTGTCCGGGCTGAACAGGGCGATGTCGTACTTGAGCCGCTCATGGAAGCGCACTGCGCTCTCGAACAGCGCCGAGCGGAAGCCGAGCTGCATCATGATCAGCAAGACTGCAAAGCCGATGCCAAGCAGGGCCACGGCCAGCCGCAGCGGACGATGACGCAGTTGCAGCCAGCCGAGCGGCGCGGTCATTTTGCGTCGCGCCGTCCGATCACGATCTCGACTTGCAGGTTGGTCAGCGAGGCAGCGACAGCCGGATCATCCAGGCGCACCTCGACCTCGATGATGCGGGCATCCTTGCGCGACGCCGGATCCGTGCCCATCTGGTCGAGCTTGCGCACTTGCTGCCTGATCCGCTCGACCGTGCCGGTCAGCTTGCGACCGAGCGCGCGGCTGGTGATGGTCGCCGGCTGGCCAACGCGGACCTGGCCGATTTGAGTTTCATAGACCTCGGCGATCGCATACATGCGGTCGATGCGGGCCAGGTCGAGGATGCCCTCCACGCCGATCACCTCGCCGGGTCGCACGTGAATATCAATCACCCGGCCGGCGACTGGCGCGCGCACGATGGCCCGCTGCTGGTTTGCCATTGCGGTCTTGATTTCAGCATCGGCCAGCGCGACGGCGCCAGCGGCGGCACCGGCCACGGCGCGCGCGGCGGCGCAATCAGCCTTGCTGGCATCGGAGTCGCCTTTGGCACGCTCGGCGTCTTCACTGGAAGTGAGTTTTCGCGCGAGCAGATCCTGGCGGCGTTTGGAGACATTGGCTGCGACGTTTGAACGCACGCACGTTGAGGTTGCCTGGCTGTGCGCGGCGATGGCCTGGCGGTTGCGGTATTCGCGCTCGGAATGCGCCTGGGCCATGCGGGCTTCCAGTAATGGCGCCGTCTCGGTGATCGCCAGGACCTGGCCGGCGGTGACGTCGCTGCCACGATCAACCAGCAATTTGCCCAGCATGACGCCGCCGATGTTGTCCGGCGTGGTCGGCGCGGTGACGCGCAGGGTGCCCTGGTAGGGCTCGATCCGGCCGAGCGCTGACACCTGTGCTTGCGCGAGCGGCGCAAAGACAAGGCAAGCCGTAACAAGAAAACATAGCGCACAACACTGTTGCCGCGCTGAAAGCCGGCCTCCCGGTACGGATTGCATTGGACCTCCCCTCAAGACAACTCCCCGTTCATGGAGCTTAACCGGAGCGGCAGGTTCGAGTCCATCCGCGCAAGTGAGGGTCAGCGCGTGACGCAGCGTTCGCCAACTCGGGGACTCAGACTGCCAGCGCGTCCCGGCGAAGGGCAAGACGATCGCGCTCGATGCCGAAGCGTGCGATGCGTTCGTTTTCCTGCGCCACCACCTCGGCCGGCGCGTTGGCGACAAAGTTGGCGTTGGACAATTTGCCGCGCGCCTTGTCCAGTTCGGCGCCAAGCCGCTTGATCTCCTTGTCCAGGCGCGCGACTTCCTGCGCCTTGTCCACCAGGCCCTCAAGCGGAATGCTGATCGCCAGGCCACCGATCGCCACCGGTGCGGAGAAGGCGGGCGATGGGGCGTCGCCAGCTGCGCGAACTTCGTTGGCGCGAACCAGGAACTTCAGTGCGTCGGCGAAGCGTGCCATGCGCTCGAAATCGCTGGCATCGCCGTCGTCGAACAGCAGCTGGATCTGCGCGGCAGGCGAGAGGTTGTTCTCGCCGCGCACGCGACGTACTGCGCTGACCACGGCCTTGAGCCACTCGACGTCGGCCACGGCGCGCGCATCGGCGGGCAGGTCATCGGCCAACGGCCAGGGCTGGGTGCTGATGCTGTCGCCGGCGATGCCAAGGCGCGGTGCAACCGATTGCCAGATTTCCTCGGTGATGAAGGGAATCAGCGGGTGCAGCAGGCGAAGCACCTGCTCGAGTACCACCAGTAAGGTACGGCGTGTGCTCGCGGCGGCATCCGCGTCGGTGCCGTGCAGCGCGGGCTTGGCCAGCTCGAGGAACCAGTCGCAGACCTCGTTCCAGGTGAATTCGTACAGCGCCTGCGCGGCCAGGTCGAAGCGGTAGGCGGCGAACTGCACGTCCACCTCGCGGATGGTCGCAGCCAGCTTGGCCAGGATCCAGCGCTCTGCATCGGTGGAGGGCGCGGAAGCCGCTTCTGTGGGAGCGGCTTCCGCCGCGATTCCAGATAGCGCGGCGCCCTTCATCGCGGCTGAAGCCGCTCCCACAGGGGCCGTTTCAACAGGTGCCGCTTCGACATCGTCGAGGTTCATCAGCACGAAGCGCGCGGCGTTCCACAGTTTGTTGCAGAAATTCTTGTAGCCCTCGGCGCGCTCAAGATCGAACTTGATGTCGCGGCCATGGGTGGCCAGCGAGGCAAAAGTGAAGCGCAGCGCGTCGGCGCCGAAGGCGGCGATGCCGTCGGGGAACTCGCGCCGGGTGGCCTTCCCGATCTTGGCCGCCATCTGCGGCTGCATCAGCCCGGCAGTGCGCTTGGCGATCAGCGCGTCCAGCGAGATACCGTCGATGATGTCGATCGGGTCGAGGATGTTGCCCTTGGACTTGGACATCTTCTGTCCGTCCTTGTCGCGCACCAGGCCAGTGATATAGACGTCGCGGAACGGCACTTCGCCGGTGAAGTGCTCGGTCATCATGATCATCCGGGCGACCCAGAAGAAGATGATGTCGAAGCCGGTCACCAGCACCGAGGTCGGCAGGTAGCGGTCGTAGCCCAGCCGCTGCATGGCCT
>JBKJMY010000283.1:0-2755 GCA_046596115.1 Arenimonas sp. | reverse complement strand
CCGGGACAACGGCCAGCGTGTCATCGAGTCCGTCCCGCTCGCGGCGATGATTGTGGAAATGCCACTGAATGTCCCGGCTGGCGTGAATCATAGTTGCGGTCCGACATTGGCTGGTCAAACGTATTCCACACTCAACTGCGGCCTTATCCATCGTCGAAGCGGACGATGTCATTTTCGCCCAGGTCGCTCCCCGAATGCACCTCGATCAGCTCCCGCGGCGACCAACCGGAATTATCGAGGCAGCACCTGAAGCAATGCCGAGTGCCGGTGCCCTGTGCGTTGCCGGTGCCGCCTGGCTCGACCAAAACCCACAGCGCTTACGCGACTGCCGACGCCGTTCCAGCCGACATCATCGAGTGGCAGGACCAACCGATGCAGGGCAAGGGATTCGTATGTTGCCAAGGCTCCTCCGAGCTCATTGATCGCTCGTCAAGGCAAATGCGCCTTGCGTGCCGCGCCCATCGCCATCGCATCTGGGGTCCAACAGCACCATTCATTCTCCGTTTGATCCTGGTCAAGGCGGGCGCGCCTGGCGCTTCCTAAGCTGCGACGATGCAAACCAGTGCCCCCTTCGACCCCGAACTGCTGCGTCGCTATGACCGGCCCGGTCCCCGCTACACCTCCTATCCGACCGCGCCGCAGTTCGCCGCGGGCTTCGGCGAGGCCGAATTGCGCGACGCGGCGCTGGCCAGCAACGGCGACCCGATCCCGCGGCGGCTGTCGCTCTACGTACACGTGCCGTTCTGCCTCAGCCCGTGCTTCTACTGCGGCTGCAACCGCATCATCACCCGTGACCTGTCGCGCGCTGATACCTACCTCGCCCGCCTGTACCGCGAGATCGACCTGACCGCCGCGCTGTTCGATCGCGACCGCGAGGTGATCCAGCTGCACTTCGGTGGTGGTACGCCGAACTTCCTGTCGCCGGCGCAGCTGCGCGAGGTGGTCGACACGCTGCGGCGGCAGTTCCATTTCTCCGACAGCCCCGACCGCGACATCTCGATCGAGCTGGACCCGCGCTTCATCGCCCCGGCGGAGGTGGCCGAACTCGCCACGATCGGCTTCAACCGCGCCAGCCTCGGGGTGCAGGATTTTGACCCGTTGGTGCAGGAGGCCGTCAACCGTATCCAGAGCCTCGAGCAGACCGTGGCCGTCATCGAGGCCTGCCGCGCGAGCGGCTTCAAGTCGGTCAATGTCGACCTGATCTACGGCCTGCCGAAGCAGAACCTGGAAGGCTTCGCGCGCACCCTGGACCTCGTCGCCGGGGTCCGACCCGACCGCATCGCCGTCTACAGCTACGCCCACCTGCCCGAGCTGTTCAAGGCGCAGAGGCAGATCGATGCCGCCGACATGCCGACCGCGGAGACCAAGCTCGCGTTGCTGCAGCTGGCGATCGGCAAGCTCACGGCGGCCGGATACGTCTATATCGGCATGGACCATTTCGCTCTGCCCGACGACGACCTGGCGCAGGCGCAGGCCCGTGGCGGTCTGCATCGCAATTTCATGGGTTACACCACGCACGCCGACAGCGACCTGATCGGCCTGGGCGTCAGCGCAATCAGCCATATCGGCGACAGTTTCAGCCAGAACCCGCGTGACCTGGTGAGTTGGCAGGTGGCACTGGACGAGGGCCGGCTGCCGGTGTTTCGCGGCATGCGCCTGGACGAAGACGACCAACTGCGCGCGGACCTGATCCAGCAGCTTATGTGCCAGGGCGAAATCCCGTTTCGCGCGCTGGAGCGTCGCCACGGCATCGATTTCAGCGACTATTTCGCCGACGCGCTGGCCAAACTGCAGCCATTGGTGGACGACGGCCTGGTGCGCATCGAGCCCGACCGGATCCTGGTGACCTCGCGTGGCCGGCTGCTCTTGCGTAACATCGCGATGTGCTTCGACCGATACCTCGACCAACCAGTGACCGATGCCCAGCCGCGGTTTTCGCGCGCGATCTGACCCGTTCACCGCACGTCCGCTCCAGGTGGACGACGTGAGCAGCTTGCCGTTCCCGCGACTGAGTTCGCGCACCCTTGCCGACGATGGCGATCCCCTGCATTTCTGCACGACCTGCGCGTTCTCGCAGGCCTGCATGGACGAGGGCATGGACAAGTCTGCGCTGATGGACCTGCACGTGCTGGTCGAGCACGTCGGGCCGTTGCATGCGGGCGAGCACATCTTCCGCGAGGGCGATCCGTTCGAGGCGATCGCCGCGGTGCGCGCGGGCACGGTCAAGACCTATGTGGTGGATCGCGATGGCCACGAGCACGTGCTGGGTTTCCATCTGCCGGGCGAAGTCATCGGCCTGAATGCGATCGACGGCGAGACTTATCCCTGCAACGCAGTGGCACTGGACACGGTGATGCTGTGCCGGTTTTCGTTCCCGAAGATCGCCATCCTGGCTAGCCGCTTGCCGGGCGTGCAGAAGCAATTGTTCCGCCTGCTCAGCCGCGACATCGGCAGCGCCGCGCTGTTGGCCGGCGACTGGTCGGCGGACCAGCGGATGGCCGCGTTCCTGATCGGGATGTCGCGGCGGTTGGCCGCGCGCGGCTTTTCGCCAGACCGTTTCCAGCTGACCATGGCGCGCACCGACATCGCCAATTATCTGCGGCTGGCGCCGGAGACGGTCAGCCGCGTGTTGCGCCGGTTCCAGGCCGAGCATTGGCTGGCGGTGGACCGGCGCGAGGTGGAACTGCTCGACCGCAAGCCGCTTGAAGTACTGGCAGCTGCGGTATTGCGGGACTGATTCCAACCCCTCAGCTGG
>JBKJMY010000277.1:0-8919 GCA_046596115.1 Arenimonas sp. | reverse complement strand
GTCGGTGGCCATTGATTACCTGTTCCAGCATAGGCCGCAATGGAGCCAGCGGGCGGCAATCGGCAAGACCGTGGTCACAACGGCGTTGATCGACCGCGTGGTCGCGCGGCTTGGCCGAAAGCTGTTCGAAGCTCCGGTGGGGTTCAAGTGGTTTGCGCCGGGCCTGTTCGACGGCAGCCTGGCCTTTGGCGCCGAGGAAAGCGCGGGTGCATCCATGCTGCGTCGCGACGGCACGGTCTGGACCACCGACAAGGACGGCATCGTACCGGCGCTGATGAGTGCCGAGCTCACCGCGCTGACCGGCCGCGACCCGTACGAGGCCTATCGTGCGCTGGTGGCGGATCTTGGCGAGCCATTCGCGGATCGCGTCGAGGCGCCCGCCACGCCCGAGCAAAAGAAAAAACTTGCCAACCTGTCGCCGGACGCATTGAACGGCGCGACATTGGCGGGCGAGGCGATTACCGAGGTGCTGGTGCGCGCACCCGGCAATGACGCGCCCATCGGCGGCATCAAGGCGGTCTCGGCCAGTGGCTGGTTCGCTGCGCGGCCATCTGGCACCGAGGCGATCTACAAAATTTACGCGGAAAGCTTCCGCGATGAAGTGCACCTGCGCGATTTGCTCGAGCAGGCGCAAGGCATCGTGGATCGCGCACTGCAATAGCCCTGGACGGGCACCGACACAGGAGGCATGGCCATGGATAGCCAGCAGCTACAACGCATGCAACAGCAGGACATCGACACGATCCGCTTCCTCGCCGTGGACATGGTGCAGAAGGCGGACAGTGGCCATCCCGGGCTGCCGCTGGGCGCCGCGCCGATGGCCTGGGTGCTGTGGACGAAATGGCTGCGGCACAATCCGGCTAACCCACACTGGTTCGGACGCGATCGCTTCGTGCTCTCGGCAGGCCATGGTTCGGCGCTGCTGTATGCACTGCTTCACCTGACCGGCTATGACCTGTCGATGGATGACATCAAGCATTTCCGTCAGTGGGGCAGCAAGGCGCCGGGGCATCCCGAGCGTGGCCACACGCCCGGTGTCGAAGTCACCACCGGGCCGCTCGGGCAAGGCCTGGCCAATGCCGTCGGCATGGCCATCGCCGAGGCGCAGCTGGCCGCCACGTATAACGTCGATGGGCAGACGCCGATCGACCATCGCACATGGGCCATCGTCAGCGATGGCGACCTGATGGAAGGTGTGGCGTCCGAAGCGGCGTCGCTGGCCGGTCACCTGCAACTGGGCAAGCTGACCTGCCTGTATGACGACAATTACGTGACCCTGGCGGCCGGCACCGACATCACTTTTTCCGAGGACCGCGCAGCGCGCTTTGCATCCTATGGCTGGCACACCGTGCTGGTTCCCGATGGCAACGACGTGGACGCGATTGATGCAGCACTGGCGCAGGCGCACGCGGAGACGACGCGGCCATCGCTGATCCTGGTGCGCACGCACCTGGGCTTCGGCTCGCCCGAACAGGACAGCTACAAGGCGCACGGCTCGCCGCTGGGCGAGAAGGATGTGCTGGCGACCAAACGCGCGCTCGGCTGGCCCGAGCAGCCCGACTTCCTGGTACCGCCGGATTCGCTACACCGCTTCCGCACCGCGCTCGACCGCGGCGCTACGCTGGACTCGGACTGGAATGCGGCCATCACTGCCTACACCGCCGCCCATCCCGCGCTCGCTGCTGCACTCGATACGCGCATGCACGATGCATTGCCCAGCGACTGGGATGCCGACATTCCGGTGTTTCCTGCCGATGCCAAGGGCCTGGCGACCCGCGATGCGTCGAGCAAGGTGATGAATGCGATCGCGCCGCGCCTGCCCGCGTTGGTGGGCGGTTCCGCAGACTTGGATCCCTCGACCAAGACTGCGTTGAAGGGTATGGGCGATTTCAATACGCCCGCGCGCCCGCGCGATGACACCCAGGGATCGGACGGCGGCGGCTGGAGCCATGCCGGGCGCAACCTGCATTTCGGCGTGCGCGAGCATGCCATGGGCGCGATCGCCAACGGCATGGCTGCGCACGGCGGCTTCCTCGCCTATGGCGCCACCTTCCTGATCTTTTCCGACTACATGCGTCCGCCGATTCGTCTTGCCGCGTTGTCCAACCTGCACGTCGTGCATGTGTTCACCCACGACAGCATCGCGCTGGGCGAGGACGGGCCGACCCACCAGCCGGTCGAACAACTTGCCAGCTTGCGCGCAATCCCGAATGTGCTGGTGATCCGTCCGGCCGATGCCAACGAAACGGCAGTCGCCTGGCGCGTGGCGGTGGAAACGCGCGGCCGGCCGGTGTTGCTGGTGCTGACCCGGCAGGCGGTACCGACGCTGGATCGCGGCGTGCTGGCATCCGCCGATGGCCTGCGCCAGGGCGCTTACGTGCTCGACGAGACGGCGGACGCGGCGACGCAGCCCGACTTGATCCTGATCGGCACCGGCTCGGAAGTGAGCCTGGTGCTGCAGGCGGCGTCGGTACTGCGCGGCGAAGGCATCGTCGTGCGCTGCGTGTCGATGCCGAGCTGGGAATTGTTCGAAGCACTGCCGTTGGCCCAGCGCGAGCGCGTATTGCCGCCTTCGGTGCGCGCACGCGTGGCGGTGGAGTTGGGTGTTGCGCAGGGCTGGCAACGCTACACCGGGGATGCCGGTGGCATCGTCTCGGTGGATCGCTTTGGCGCCTCCGCGCCGGCCGACGTATTGCTTCGCGAATATGGCTTCACCGTGGAGGCCGTCTGCGCCGAAGCGCGAGCCACGCTGGCACGTGTGGCCGCGCAGTCTGCGGGCTGACCGCGTCGCCGCACGCGCAGTTCCAGTCGCGCACGTCGCGCACGTCGCGGTCGACGCGGTCGACGCGTACCGCGCGCCATGCGTCGCGTGCAGCGGCATGCGTCGCGTGCAGCGCCATGCGTCGCGTACCGCGCCTATTCCTTCTTCACCGCATGGCCGCCAAACTGGTTGCGCATCGCCGCTAGCAGCTTGTCGGAATAGGAGTCATTGTCGCGCGAGCGCAAGCGCTCGATCAGCGAGGCGGTGATGACAGGTGCGGGCACATCGAGGTCGATCGCCTCGGCCACCGTCCAGCGGCCCTCGCCGGAGTCGGCGACGAATGGCGCGATGTCCGCCATCTGCGGATTATCCGACAGCGCCCGCGCGGTCAGGTCCAGCAACCAGGAACGCACCACGCTGCCGCTGCGCCAGATCTCGGCGACCTGGTGCAGGTCCAGCGCAAAATCGGTCTTGTGCTTGAGGATGGAAAAGCCCTCGGCGTAACTCTGCATCAATCCGTATTCGATGCCGTTGTGGACCATCTTTGTGAAGTGGCCGGCACCCGGCGGCCCAACCCGGCCCCAGCCGGTGGTGGGCGAGGGCGCGAGCGTCTCGAACACGCTGCGCAAGGCATCGGTTGCCGACGTCTCGCCACCGATCATCATGCTGTAGCCCTCGGCCAATCCCCAGACGCCGCCGCTGGTGCCGCAGTCCACCATGGCAATGCCCTTGTCCTTGAACAATGCCGCGCGGCGCAGGCTGTCCTTGTAGTTGGAGTTGCCACCATCCACCACGATGTCGCCTGGTTCCAGCAGCGACAGCAGCGTGTGCACGGTGCCTTCGGTGATCTGGCCGGCGGGCACCATCATCCACAGCGCACGCGGCGCCGGCAGCGCATCCACCAGCGCCTGCAGCGATTCCGCCGAGCCGCCGCCTTCGGCTTCCAGCGCCTTGCGCGCGTCGGCCTTGGGGTCGAAGCCGATCACTTCGTGCCCGCCCTTGACCAGGCGCTGCGCCATGTAGTTGCCCATCTTGCCCAGTCCGATCATGCCGAGTTTCATTGGTGGTCCCTCCTTGGGAATCTTGCGGCGAGCGAGCGCGCCAAGCGCGCGCGGACGCGCGGGGTGAGCCGCGCGCGGTTGTATGCCTGTGCCGCCTGGCGGATGGCATCGGCCTGGGTCGGGTAGGAATGGATCACGCGGGCCAGCGCGCGCAAGCCCACGCCGGTGACCATGGCCAGGCTGATCTCGTTGATCATCTCGCCGGCATGGCGGGCAACGATGGTGGCGCCGAGGATTCGGTCGCTGCCTTCGCGCACCGTGATCTTCACGAAGCCCACGTCCTCGCCGTCGGTCACTGCGCGCGCCACCTCGTGCATCGGGATGGTGAAGGTCTTGACCGGGATGCCGCGCCGGTTTGCTTCGCGAACATGCAGGCCAACGTGGGCGATTTCAGGGTCGGTATAGGTGCACCACGGCACCACCAGCTCGTCCATGCGCTCCCTGCCGCCAAACAGCGCATTGCGCACGACGATACGGGCCGAGGTCACTGCGGTGTGGGTGTACTTGTGCTCCAGGCAAACATCGCCGGCCGCATACACATTTGGATTGGAGCTGCGCAGGCAAGGGTCCACTTTGATGCCCGCGACGGGATCGAACTCGACGCCAGCGGCTTCCAGGCCGATGCCCTGGACGTTGGGCATGCGGCCCATGCCGGTCAGGATGGCATCGGCGCCGATGGTGCTGGTGTAGTCGTCACTGCGCAGGTCAACCAGGGTTTCGCCATCCACCACGCGCACACCCACGGCGCTGGTGTTGAGGCGAACCTCGATCCCATCGCGGGCGAAGGCGTCCGACAGCATCTGCGCCGCATCGCGCTCTTCGTTGTCCAGGAACAGCGGCCGGTCCTGCACGATCGTGGTGCGCGAACCGAAGATGCGAAACGCCTGCGCCAGTTCGCAGCCCAGCGGGCCGCCGCCGATCACCACCAATCGCGCCGGAAGGTGCTCAAGGTCGAACACGGTTTCACTGGTGAGGAAGCCGGCCTCGGCCAATCCCGGGATCGGCGAGACCGCCGAGCAGCTGCCGGTGGCGATGAGCGCACGCGAGAAGTGCAGGCGCTGGCCGTCAACTTCGATCGCGTCACCGGTAACGAAGCGGCCTTCGCCGAAGAACAGGTCCACGCCAAACGCCGCCACCCGGCGCACCGAGTCTTCGCGGCTCAGATGGCTGCGGATGTGGCGCAGCCGCGCCATCGCCCGCGGGAAGTCGGGGACGACGTCGCACGTCACGGCACCGTAGTGCGTGGCATTGGCCATGTCGGCATACAGGCGGGTGGTGCGAAGCAGCGCCTTGGACGGGATGGTCGCGCTGTTGAGACTGATGCCGCCAAGCATCTTGCGCTCGACCAGGGCCACGCGGGCACCGAGGTTGGCAGCCGATTCCGCGGCGGCCAGGCCAGCAGGCCCGGCGCCCAGCACCACCAGGTCGTAACGACCGGCCGCGCGCGGATTGATCCAGTCACGCGGGCCAACGCGCTCGAGCCGGTCGCGCTCGAACGGATCCATCGGCGCGCCGGATGTCGGCGCATCCGGGACCTGGACCAGTTCGCTCATCGCGCCACCTGCGCATCCAGCCAGCCGCCGCCGAAGCCAGCGCGGCGCAGGCCATCGCGTACATACACGCAGCCGCGCATCAGTTCCCAGGGCAGGCCACTGCGGTGGTTCTCCAGCATCAGCACGATGATCCCCTGGTCCAGGCCGTAGTGTCCCGGCGAGACCCAGGCGCGCCCGTCGCCGGACAAACTCGGATTGAAGCCGCTGGTGAGGCGATCGTCGTTGAGGATTTCCGGATGGCGCTGCAGCATCGTGCGCAGGCAGCGGGTCGACAGCTCAGGCGCAAACGGCACCGACGCCAGGACTGCCGACGGGCAGAGCGTGCCATCGTCCGGGCCGAACGGGGCCCCGCGCGCGGCGTAACCGAACTGTCGGCGGGTTTCGTTGCTGACTTGTACTTGCTCGTCGCTGGGGCCATCGCCGGCCGACAGTCCCCAGCTGTCCTCGTCGAAGCCGCCGCAGCCGCGTGGATTGCGGCGCGCGTATTCGCGCTGCACCAGCACCGCACGCCGGCTGTTCTCGAAGTAGTCCGAGCGCTTGCTGCGCATGAATTCGTCGCGGATGCCGCGCAGGTCCAGCCAGGCATGCGAAAACTGGTGTACGAACAGCGGGCCGGCATACAGCACGTCCTGGTCGTAGATGTTTTCCCACTGATAGGTGGACGTCCACGCGTCGTAGCAATCACCCACCGGGTACGTGGGCGAGCCGAGCGCCAACGCGTACAGCACCATGGCCTCGCTGTAGCCTTCCCACCCGTAGTGCAGGAACCCGCACTCCGGTTTCCAACCTTGCCAGATTGTCTGGTGGCCGTCCTGGGCCCAATTCCATTCGACGCGTTCGTACAGCATGCGCACGAGCGCGCGCAGCTCGACTTCGTCGGCGTCGCTGCCCCCGAAATACTGCGAAGCCATCAATGCACCCGCGATCAGCAGCGCCGTGTCCACCATCGACAGCTCCGAGCGCCAGATGCGCTTGCCGCTGTGCTGGTCCAGGAAGTGGTAGTAGAAACCCTTGTAGCCGGTCGCCTCGGGACCCTCGCCCTGCTCGCTGTCGCGAAAAAAGCGCAAGGCCTTCAGGCAGTAGGCGCAGCCCTCGGCGCGCCCGATCCAGCCGCGATTCACCGCAACCGGACAGCTTGCGAGCGCAAACCCGACCGAGGCGATGCTGACCGGCGCATTGGCGCGGGAATTATCCATGGCCAAGCCGGTGCTCGTGCTGGTGGACGCAGGAAAGTACGACCAGGCCGCGCACTGAAGGCGGTCGAGAAGTTCGGCGTCTGGCATGTCCGATACGGCGATCACCGTCTTGATATTACTCCGGGGGCCTGAACGGCACTTCGACCAAGGCCTGCGCCGGGGGTAGTGGCGGCGTATTCTCGTAGGTCCCGATTCTCGTGGTGCCTCTCCATGTCCATCGTTCCAGACGGCCTGCACCTGCTCAGCAATGGTGCTTATCGCGTCGCCATCGACGGTGCCGGCGCCGGCGGAAGCCGCTGGCGCCAGTTCGACGTCACCCGCTGGCGCGAGGATCCGGTGCGTGATCCCTGGGGCCTTTTCCTCATGCTCGCCAACGCCGACGCCGACGCCAACGCCAACGCCGACGCCAACGCCGACGCGGATGGTGGTGGCGGTGGTGGGCAGCCGTGGTCGGCTGGCCTGCAGCCGTTTCCCCAGGGCGATGATCTGGTCGCCTCGCTTGCCGGCGATGGCGTGGCGACGTTCGAGCGACGCCATGGCGACATCGGCACGCGGCTCCAGGTCGCGGTGCATGCTGGCCATGATGCCGAGCTGCGCCACCTGGTGATCGAGAACCATGGCACCGGCACCCGCGAGCTGGTGCTGACAACCTATCTGGAGGCAGTGCTCGGCGCCGGCGGTGCAGATGCCTCGCACCCCGCATTCTCGAAGATGTTCGTGCAGACGCATTGGGATGCCGACCGCGGTGTCCTGCTGGCGACCCGTCGCCGCCGCGCCGCAACGGACAGCCAGCCCTGGTGCGCGCAAAGCCTGGTCGCCATCGACGGCGACGGCACCCTGCATGCAGGCGCGAGCGGACTTGAATTTGAAACCGACCGCCGCCGCTTCGTCGGCCGCGGCCGCACCCTGCGCAATGCGCTGGCGATGGCGCCTGGCGCCACGCTGGCCGGTACCACCGGCTGCGTGCTTGATCCGGTCATGAGCCTGCGTCGGCGCGTGACCCTGGCACCGGGTGCGCGCGCGGAGTTGGTGCTGTGGACGGTAATGGCGGAGACCCGCGAGGCTGTCATCGCGGTTGTCGATGCCCTGCGGGCTCCCGATGCCGTCGCCTCGGCCGTGTCGGGCGCTGCGGAATTTGCCCGCGCCACCCGCGAGCGGCTGGACGTCAGCGCTGCGGATGCGCGACGCTTCGACGCCATCGGCGCCGCGCTGCGCCAGAGCGATGCGTCCCATCGCGCCGCGCCCGAATTGCTCATCCGCGGCCGCGGCGGCGCGCCGACCTTGTGGGGCGCGGGGATTTCCGGTGATCGGCCGATCGTGTTGTTGCCCTTGGCCGTGCAAGCCCCAGGCCCCGGCGACGCGCTCGCCATCGCATTCGCCGCGCAGCGTTACTGGCAGGCGCAGGGACTCGCCGCCGACCTGGTGCTGCTCGCCCCGGGCGAATCCGGCGCGAATCCGGCGTGGACGCAGCGCGTACAGGCACAGTCGGCCGCACTCGAGCCAGGCAAAAGCCTGGTGCCGTCTGCGGTGTTCCTGCTGGATGCAGCAACAATTGATTCCGATTTGCGCGACGGCCTGTGGTCGGTTGCGCGCGTCATCCTCGACGGCACCAGTGGCTGGCCTGCGTTGGCCAGCTCCGGCGATGCGAGTACTGCGGCAGGTGCTGCCGCCTGGAGTGCCCCGCGGGCGGCGCAGGCGCCGCGCAGGCTGTCGCACCCGGAACTTGCCGCGTGGAAGGCACAGGACGCGCAGGTCACGGTGCGCGAATTCGACAATGGCTGGGGTGGATTCAGCGCCGATGGCGCCAGCTACAGCGTCCACCTGCAAGGCGACGATTGCACGCCATCGCCCTGGTCAAATGTGGTTGCCAATGCGCAGTTCGGGTTCCTGCTGACGGCCGAAGGCGGCGGCTACAGCTGGTCGGTCAATAGCCAGCAGAACGCGCTGACCCCGTGGCCGAACGATCCGGTCAGCGACGTGCCGCGCGATGTGATCTACCTGCGCGACCTCGACGATGGCGCGCTGTGGTCTGCGAGTGCCTCGCCCGCCCGCGCGCCCGATGGCCGCTATCGCACCGAGCACGGCAAGGGTTTCAGCCGCCTGCACGCCACGGCCCACGGCATTGCCTCGGACCTGCTGCTGCTGGTTCCCGTGGATGATCCGGTCAGGATCGGTCGCCTGCGCCTGCGCAATGACTCCGACCGCGCACGCCGGCTGTCGGTGACCGCATATGTGCAATGGTCGCTGGGCGCGAACGGGACCGTGCCCGCGCCGCAGGTTTCCAGCGCTTGCGATGCGGGCACCGGTGCGTTGCTGGCGCGCAATCCATGGCGCCCCGATTTCGCCGA
>JBKJMY010000210.1:0-4110 GCA_046596115.1 Arenimonas sp. | reverse complement strand
CATGCCGATGCCGGCGGTGCGCTGTGGATGCGCGCCCTGCTGCCCCAGGCCGACGCGGTCGCGGTGCTCGATGCCGGCACTGGCGCCGTCCTGGCGCAACTATCGCGACGCCACCCGCAGGGCCTGTTCGAGGCGCGTATCCCGCGCCGCCGCAAGCGCTTCAACTATCGCCTGCAGGTGCGCTGGCGTGATGGCAGCGAGCAGGACCTTGCCGACGCTTACGCATTCGGGGCGCAACTGTCCGATGACGATCTGCACGCCCTGCGCGAAGGTCGCCATGTCCGCCCTTACACCGTGCTTGGTGCGCATCCTAGTGCCGTTGCCGGCGTGGACGGCGTGCGCTTCGCGGTGTGGGCGCCGAACGCGCGGCGGGTCAGCGTGGTCGGCGATTTCAATGGCTGGGACGGGCGCCGGCACGCGATGCGGCTACGCCATCTTGCCGGGGTGTGGGAAATTTTCGTCCCGCATGCGGGCATCGGTGATTGCTACAAATACGAACTGGTCGGTGCAGACAACGCCCTGCTCCCACTCAAATCCGATCCGTATGCCTTCGCCAGTGAATTGCGGCCATCGACCGCAAGCCGGGTCGCGGCGCTGCCCGGTGCGCGCGCCTTGCCGAAGGGTCGCGCGCAGGCCAACGCGCGCAACGCGCCGATCACCGTGTACGAAGTGCATGCGGCATCCTGGCGGCGCGGCGCCGATGGCGGCTTTCCGGACTGGTCGCAACTCACCGCTACCCTGCCCGACTACGCCGCCTCGATGGGCTTCACCCATGTGCAGTTGATGCCGGTCAGCGAACATCCTTTCGATGGCTCATGGGGCTACCAGGCCCTCGGCCTGTATGCGCTCAGCGCGCGCTTCGGCGACACGGCGGGCTTGGATGCCTTCGTTGCTGCCTGCCATGCCCGCGGGCTGGGCGTGCTGCTGGACTGGGTGCCGGCGCACTTCCCCTCCGATGCCCACGGCCTGGCGCACTTCGACGGAAGCACGCTTTACGAATACGCCGACCCGCACGAGGGCTTCCACCAGGACTGGAACACGCTGATCTACAACTTTGGCCGCAATGAAGTGCGCGACTATCTGGCCGGCAATGCGCTGTTCTGGCCGGAACGGTACGGCGTGGATGGCCTGCGCGTGGATGCAGTCGCGTCGATGCTGTATCGCGACTATTCGCGCAAGGCCGGCGAATGGATCCCCAATGTGCACGGCGGGCGCGAAAACCTCGAGGCGATTTCGCTGCTGCGGCGGATCAACGAAACGCTCGGCATGGATGCGCCAGGCGCCATCACCGTGGCCGAGGAATCCACCGCCTTCCCCGGCGTGTCCGCCCCGACCAGCACCGGCGGCCTGGGCTTCCACTACAAATGGAATATGGGCTGGATGAACGACACGCTGTCTTACATGCACGAGGATCCGGTACATCGGCCCTGGCACCACGACAAGATGCGCTTCGGAATGGTGTACGCATTCTCGGAAAATTTCGTGCTGCCGCTGTCACATGATGAAGTGGTCCACGGCAAGGGCTCCTTGCTCGGGAAAATGCCGGGCGACGACTGGCAGCGCTTCGCAAACCTGCGCGCCTACTACGGCTTCATGTGGGGACACCCGGGAAAGAAGCTGCTGTTCATGGGCCAGGAGTTCGCCCAGCCCGATGAGTGGAACCACGACGCCGAACTGCCCTGGGCCCTGCTCGCGGACCCGCGCCATGCCGGCGTGCAACGCCTGGTCACCGATCTCAACCACCTGTATGCAGCCACGCCGGCCCTGCATGCGCTCGACTGCGAGCCGGCTGGATTCCAGTGGCTGGTTGCCGACGATGCCGCGCAATCGGTGCTGGCCTGGCTGCGCCGCGACAGCGTGGACGGCATGGCTGTGGTCGCCTGCAACTTCACGCCACTGCCGCGCCAGGCTTATCGCATCGGCGTTCCAGCGGGCCCGGCGCGCTGGCAGATTGCGCTCAACACCGACGCGGTGGACTACGGCGGCAGTGGCCACGCAACCACGAGCGGCGGCAGTGGCCAAGCAGCCACAAGCGGCGGCCACGTCCGCGGGATCGCCGTGGACGCGATGCCCGCACACGGCCAGCCCGGATCGATCTTGCTGGACCTGCCGCCGCTGGCGACGGTCTTCCTGCTGCCCGCGTGACCGCGCTTTTCGCTACCTTTACCGCTCCATGATCGAAGCCTCGCCAATGCCATCCGTTCCGACCACTGTGCTGGCTGCCGGCCTGCCCTATCCGATGGGCGCGCAAGCGCGCGATGGCGGCATCAACTTCGCGGTGTTTTCCGAGCACGCCGAGCGCATCCAGGTCTGCATCTTCGACGCCGAAGGACTCACGGAACTGGCGCGCCACGACCTCGACGGACCCTCCGACGGCATGTTCTGCGGCTTGCTTCCCGATGCCGGCCCCGGCCTGATCTACGGCCTGCGCGCGCACGGCCCGCATCGCCCTGAGGCCGGGCTGCTGTTTAATCCGAACAAGTTGCTGCTCGACCCCTGCGCGCGGGAAATCGTCGGCCAGTTCCAGTGGGACGCCGCGCAGCACGGCTATCCGATCGGTGATCCACAGGGATTGCGCGCGATGGACTTGCAGGACAACGCCGGCATGGCATTGAAGGCCCGGGTGCCGGCGCCGCTTCCGACAGTGGCGCGCGCTTCGGCCATCCCTCGCCACGCCGATGCCGAGGTGGTGCTGTACGAAGTGCATGTGAAGGGATTCACGATGCGTCATCCGGGCATTCCGGAGAACCTGCGCGGAACGTATTCCGGGCTTGCGCATCCGGCGGCCATCGCGCATTTGCTGGCGCTGGGCATCACCACGTTGTCGCTGCTGCCGGTGCAGTATGCGATTGACGAAGAGCATCTTGCACGGCGTGGCCTGCGCAATTACTGGGGCTACAACACGCTCGGCTTCTTCTGCCCCGAACCGCGCCTGTCCTCGACGCCAGGTGATCCCGCCGCCACCTGCGCGGAATTCCGCACGATGGTTGATACTTTGCACGCCGCCGGCCTGGAGGTCGTGCTTGACGTGGTCTACAACCACACGCCCGAGGGTAGCGAACTCGGCCCGACACTGAGTTTCCGCGGGCTGGATAATTCGAACTGGTACCGGCTGTTGCGCGATGACCGCAGCCGTTGCGAAAACCTCACCGGCTGTGGCAACACGATCAACGCCGCGCATCCGAAAGTCACCGCCTTCATCCTGGATTCGCTGCGCTACTGGGTGCAGGACATGGGCGTGGACGGCTTCCGTTTCGACCTGGCGCCCGTGCTCGGGCGCAACCAGTACGGCTTCGATCCCAATGCCGCGTTCTTCACCGCCCTGCGCCAGGACCCGGTGCTGGCGCGCGCACGCCTGATCGCCGAGCCCTGGGATGCCGGTCCGAACGGCTACCAGGTTGGGCGCTTTCCGGGCCGCTTCCTGGATTGGAATGACCGCTTCCGCGATGCCGTCCGTGGTTACTGGCTGCGCCGCGGCATCGATCGCGGCGAGTTCGCGCGCCGGTTCACCGCCTCCGACGACCTGTTCCACCATGACCAGCGCCAGCCGACGGCGTCGGTGAATTTCATCGCCGTGCATGACGGCTTCACCCTTGCCGACGTGGTGTCCTACTCGCGCAAGCACAACGAGGCCAACGGCGAGGGCAACCGCGACGGCCGCGACAACGAACTGAGCTTCAACTTCGGTATCGAAGGCGAGACGACCGATACGGATATCGCGGCGCGGCGGCTGCGCGTGCGGCGCGCGATGCTGGCCAGCCTGCTACTGGCGCAAGGCACGCCGATGCTGTGCGCGGGCGACGAGATCGGCAACAGCCAGCAGGGCAACAACAATGCCTACTGCCAGGACAATGGCACCACGTGGCTGGACTGGGCCAACGCCGAACAAGACACCTGCGACTTCGTTGCGGCGCTGATTGCATTGCGTCGCTCCGAACCGCTGCTGCACCAGGACCGCTGGTTCGCGCCCGAAATCGCCGGCGATGTCGCCGCGAGCGTCGCCTGGCAGCTCGCCGACGGCGAGCTGCCAGCGATCCATGATTGGCACGATACCTGCGCCCTGCCGCTGGCCTGCACGCTGTCGCCGGCGCCGCACTCGACCGGGTCATC
>JBKJMY010000336.1:0-4508 GCA_046596115.1 Arenimonas sp. | reverse complement strand
CATCCGCACGCAGACCACGTTCGTTGCCGGGATCGATCCGTCGCACGGGGGTTCGGGCGATCCCTCGCCGTTCACCGCGCTCGGCGTACGCCGCGGCATCGAGGCATGCGTGAAGTTCAAGCTTGGTAAGCCCGACCTCCAGGGCGTTCACGTCGCCGTGCAGGGTGTCGGTCACGTCGGCATGGAATTCGTCAAGTTGCTGCGCGAGCGCGGCGCAAAGGTCTTCGTCACCGACATCAACAAGGAACTGGTGCAGCGCGCGGTCGATGACCACGGCGCCGAAGCCGTGGCCCCGGACCAGATTTACGATGTGGACGCCGATGTCTACTCGCCCTGCGCGCTGGGCGGTACGGTCAACGACCACACCCTGCCGCGCCTGAAGTGCAAGGTGATCTGCGGCGCGGCCAACAATCAGTTGGCCAATGACGAGATCGGCGACGAAGTCGAGCGCCGGGGCATCCTGTACGCGCCCGACTATGCGGTGAACGCCGGTGGCCTGATGAATGTGTCGCTGGAGATCGACGGCTACAACCGCGAGCGTGCGATGCGCATGCTGCGCACCATCTACTTCAACCTCGGGCGCATCTTCGAAATCGCCAAGCGCGACAACATCCCGACCTACAAGGCGGCCGACCGCATGGCCGAAGAACGCATCAGCGCGATCGGCAAGCTGCGCCTGCCGCACCTGGGCGCGACCGCGCCGCGCTTCCAGGGACGCACCAGCCGGTGAGTTCGACCCGGGCGTTTCCGCTTGGCGAGGACATTGATGCATTGCGCGAGGCGATCCGTCGCTTCGCCGATGCGGACATTGCGCCGAGCGCGGAGCAGATCGACCACGACAACGCGTTCCCACAGGACCTGTGGCCGAAGCTTGGCGAGATGGGACTGCTGGGCATGACGGTGCCGGAGCAGTACGGCGGTTCGGGCATGGGTTACCTCGCCCACCTGGTGGCGATGGAGGAAATCTCGCGGGCCTCGGGTTCGGTCGGCCTGAGCTACGGCGCCCATTCCAACCTGTGCACGCAGAACCTCTACGCCAACGGCACCGAGGCGCAGCGCAGCAAGTACCTGCCCGGACTGTGTTCGGGCACGTCCAAGGGCGCGCTGGCGATGAGCGAGGCCGGCGCCGGCTCCGACGTGGTTGGCTCCATGGCCTGCCGCGCGGAAAAGCGTGGCGATGCCTGGATCGCCAACGGCAGCAAGATGTGGATCACCAATGGTCCCGAAGCCGACGTGCTGGTGGTGTACATGCGCACGGCGGGCAAGGATGCCGGCTCGCGCTGCATGACCGCTTTCATCGTCGAGCGTGGCATGCCCGGTTTCAGCACCGCGCAAAAGCTCGACAAGTTCGGCATGCGTGGTTCCAACACGTGCGAGCTGGTGTTCAAGGATTGCGAAATCCCGGAAGCGAACGTGCTCGGTGACGTCAACCAGGGTGTGAAGGTGCTGATGAAGGGCCTCAATACCGAACGCCTGGTGCTCAGCGGCGGCCCGATCGGCCTGATGCAGGCGGCGATGGATGTCACCCTTCCCTACATCCGCGAGCGCAAGCAGTTCGACGACCCGATCGGCAGCTTCGGCCTGATGCAGGGCAAGGTCGCCGACATGTACACCGCCTTGCAGAGTTCACGCGCCTTCGCCTACCAGGTGGCGCGCGACTACGATGCCGGCCACGCCAGCCGCAGTGATGCGGCGGCCTGCCTGCTGCATGCTTCCGAATCGGCGGTCATGGTTGCCCTCGAGGCGATCCAGGCGCTCGGCGGCAATGGCTACATCAACGAGTATCCCTGCGGACGGCTGCTGCGCGACGCCAAGCTCTATGCGATCGGCGCTGGCACCAACGAGATCCGCCGCATGCTGATCGGCCGCGAGTTGTTCGAAGGCAACGACTGATCCCGCGACCCGTATCGCGCGCCCGCGCCCGCGCGCCGCAGTCGCGGATACTCAAGGCGCGGATAGTCAAGGCGCAGACGCTCAGTCGCGGATGCGCTGCTGGTTTGCGCCCCAGCGCTGCAACAGGGCCAGGTTCCATGCCATTACCAACGGCCCGGCCACTTCCAGTGCGGCCAGGCCTTGCTGCTGCCACGGCAAGGCGCTGTCGAGCATCACCTGGTACATGTTCAGCTGCAGCGTGTCGGGGTACAGCCCGATCAGGGCCATCGCGGCAGCGGTGATGCCCCAACCGGTGAGAATGCCGCGCACATGCCGGCGCCAGGCCTGGACGGAGGGATCGGAACTGTCCGTCCACAGGACGTGCAACCAGCGCAGTGTGACGGCGAGGAGTCGGTTCACGGGTTTTCCAGTCGGTGCATTACGGGACTTCCAGTCGGTGCATTAATGGATTTCCAGTCGGTGCATTAACGGATTTCCAGTCGGTGCGTCTTGGCCATTCCGGTTGGTGCGCGCGGTCGGCTCCGCGCACCATCTCAGGATAGCCATCAGGTGACTGGGCCTGTCGTGCAAAAGTTCCGATCTGTGCGCGCCAGCAAGGCGCATTGCACTGTTCCGTGACGGCTGACCCATGTTCGGTTGGCCGATGCCACCCCTGACGTGCGCGCCGTCACATGGGATAATCGACCCTTGCTGCGGCCCAGGCCGCCGCCCATCCCCATTTTGGAGCTGTCATGTCCGATGTCGTCATTGTTGGTGCCAAGCGCACCGCGCTGGGTGCCCTGTTGGGCCAGTTCACCGGCGTCCCCGCCACCCAGCTCGGCGCGACCGCCATCCAGGCCGCGCTGGAACAAAGCGGCATCGCGGCCGATCAAGTGTCGGAAGTGATCATGGGCTGCGTACTGCCGGCTGGCCTCGGCCAGGCGCCTGCGCGCCAGGCAGCGATCGCTGCCGGCATCCCGGTGTCCACCGGCGCCACCACGATCAACAAAGTCTGCGGCTCGGGCATGAAGGCGGTGATGCTGGGCACCGATGCGATCAAGGCCGGATCGGCGCGGATCGTGGTCGCCGGCGGCATGGAGAGCATGACCAATGCGCCGCACCTGCTGATGGGCTCGCGCACCGGGATCCGCTTCGGCAGCGCCGAGATGCTCGACCACATGGCCTGGGATGGACTGACCAATCCCTATGACAAACAGCCGATGGGCAACTTTGGCGAACTGTGTGCGGACAAGTACGGCTTCACCCGCGAACAGCAGGATGCCTTCGCGGCTGAATCGGTGCGGCGCGCCCAGGCTGCGGTGGCTGATGGGTCGTTCAAGGACGAGATCGCGCCGGTGACCGTGAAGGGTCGCAAGGGCGACTTGGTGGTGGACACCGACGAGCAGCCGGGCAAGTGCGACATTGCCAAAATCCCGACCCTGCGCGCCGCCTTCAAGAAAGACGGCACCATCACCGCCGCCAGTTCCTCCAGCATCAATGACGGTGCCGCCGCATTGGTTCTGATGGACGCCGATGCCGCGCACGCCGCCGGGGTCACGCCGCTGGCGCGCATCGTCGCCCACGCCACCCACTCGCAGGCCCCCGAGTGGTTCACCACCGCCCCGGTCGCGGCGATCACCAAGGTGCTCGAGAAGGCCGGCTGGCAGGTGGGCGATGTGGACCTTTTCGAGGTCAACGAGGCATTCGCAACGGTCGCCATGGCGCCGATGCAGGAGCTGGGCATCGCCCATGAAAAGCTCAATGTCCGCGGTGGCGCCTGCGCGCTGGGCCATCCGATCGGCGCCAGCGGCGCCCGACTGCTGGTCACCCTCATCCATGCGCTGAAGGCGCGGGGCGGTGGCAAAGGCGTGGCGGCCCTGTGCATCGGTGGCGGCGAAGCGACCGCGGTTGCCATCGAAATGAGCTTGAACCGTTAAGAAGTAGCTAAGCGACCCTGAATCCCGGCAGAACTGCTTGACTACTTCTGGATTTTTGTCATGCTATCCAGGTCTGCGCCCCGCAGCGCAGGCAACGTTGCTCCCCACTGTTCCATTGCTGTCTAGACGAGGAATTACCATGTCCCTGAACAAGATCCTGCTTGCCATGACCCTTGGCCTGGCCCTGTCGGCCTGCTCGAAGTCCGAAGACGCCGCTGCGACCGACGCCGCTGCCACCGCGACCGACGCTGCTGCCACCGCCACCGACGCCGCTGCCACCTCGGCCGACGCCGCTGCCACTGCCGTTGACGCCGCTGCTGTCCCGGCTGCCCCGGCTGACGCGATGGCCACCGACGCCGCCGGCGCTGCTGCCGACGGTTCGGCCGCCATGGCGACCGACGCTGCTGCCACCGCGACCGACGCCGCTGCCAACGCCTCTGCTTCGGCCGCTTCCGCCGACGCTTCGGCCGACGCCGCTGCTGCCGACGCTGCCAAGAAGTAATCAGCCCACAAGGCTGAGTCGTACCAGGCCGCCGGCTCACGCCGGCGGCTTTTTTATTGCCCGGCGGGGTTTTTATTGCAGGTTGCATGTTGCTTCGTGCACATTGCCGGCTCGCGTTTGCATGCGCGGCGGATTGAACTTTTTCTTCCTGAACCGCGTCCCTGCAGATCCGGTGCGACACCTAGGCAAGGTGTGAG
>JBKJMY010000311.1:0-5288 GCA_046596115.1 Arenimonas sp. | reverse complement strand
GCGGTTGCCAAAGAAAATCTTGTTGAGGTAGAGCTCGAGGATCTCGTCCTTGGACAGCTCGCGCTCCATCTTCAACGCCAGCGCCATCTCCATCAGCTTGCGGCTGTAGCTGTATTCCGAGCTGAGGTAGAAGTTCTTCGCGACCTGCTGGGTGATCGTGCTGCCACCGGGCACGCGCTTGTCGTGGGTGGTGGCCAGCAGCCAGACCGCGCGGCTGATGCCGCGGAAATCCAGGCCCTGGTGCTGGTAGAAATGCGCGTCCTCGATGGCGATGAAGGCATTGCGCACCTGCACCGGCACCGCAGCGATCTTGACCGGGTAGCGCCGCGTTTCACCAAATTGGGCGATCAGTTTTCCGTCGTGGCTGTAGACCGACAGGGGCACCTGGAGCGCGACATGGCGCAGCTCCTGGACGTCCGGCAGCCTGGGGGCAACCAGCCAATAAACGATGCCCAAGGCCAGCAGCCCGAGCCCGAGGCCGAGCGCACCGAGGACGGCCAAACGTCGCATCCAGCGTTTTATCTGGGCCATCCCGGGCCTGATCCTCGTTTACTTCATGCGGGACCGGGAGTATAGAACGAGGGAGTCCGGGCACGGTGCAGAGGTCGTCCCGGGCCTGGGCGGGGAATGCTGAAGCTGTGAACTGGTGGGGCAAAATCGGGCCCCGGACCGGAATATTGGTTGGGGGCATTGCCATTTGGGAATTTTTCGTTATTAATGTGACGGCGCACGAATAGCGTGTAAGCGCCCGTGGCAAGGGGAGAAACCGTGGGTCTTTTCGGAAATACCAAACCACCGCTGGTCGGCCTGGACATCAGTTCCACGGCCGTCAAGCTGCTTCAACTGACCGAAAGTGGCGGCCGGTATCGGGTCGAGCATTACGCGGTCGAGCCGTTGCCGCCGAACGCCGTGGTCGAGAAGAACATCGTCGAGGTCGAGGCCGTGGCCGAGGCGATCCGCCGGGCGGTGGCCCGCTCGGGCACCCGCGCACGCCATGCCGCCGCCGCCGTCTCGGGGTCGTCGGTGATCACCAAGGTGATCCCGATGCAAGGCGACCTGGACGACCAGGCCCTGGAAGACCAGGTGCTGATGGAGGCGTCCAACTACATTCCCTACCCGATCGAGGAAGTCAGCCTCGACTTCGAGGTCCTCGGCCCGGTGCCGAACAACCCGGAAATGGTCAATGTCCTGCTCGCCGCCTCGCGCACCGAGAACGTGGACGTGCGCCAGTCGGCCCTGGAAATGGGCGGCATCGCCGCCCGGGTGATCGACGTCGAAGCCTTCGCGATGGAAAACGCCTTCAAGCTGGTCGCCGACCAATTGTCGGTGCCGCGCGATGCGATCGTCGCCCTGGTCGACATCGGCGCCACCATGACCACGCTGAACGTCTTGCGCTCGCAGCGCAGCATCTACACCCGCGAGCAGGTGTTCGGCGGCAAGCAGCTGACCGACGAAGTCATGCGCCGCTACGGCCTGAGCTACGACGAGGCCGGCCAGGCCAAGCGCCAGGGCGGTTTGCCCGAGAGTTACGAGGTCGAAGTGCTCGAGCCGTTCAAGGAAGCGCTGGTCCAGCAGGTCAGCCGACTGCTGCAGTTCTTCTATGCCGGTTCCGATTTCAACCGGGTTGACCAGGTCGTGCTGGCCGGTGGTTGTGCTTCCATCGCCGGCATCGCCAACCTGGTCGAAGAGCAGATCGGCGTACCGACCGTCATCGCCAATCCCTTGGCCAACATGGCCCTTGGCCCGCGCGTCCAGGCCCATGCACTCGCCCAGGATGCGCCGGCGCTGATGATTGCCTGCGGCCTGGCCCTGAGGAGCTTCGACTGATGGCGACCATCAACCTCTTGCCGTGGCGCGCCGAGCGCCGCAAGCAGCGGCAGCAGGAATTCCTGACCATGCTCGGGGTGGCCTCGGCCGCCGCGGTGCTGGTCGTCCTGCTGATCGTGTTTTCCTACAATGCCTGGATCTCCGCACAGGAACGGCGCAACCAATATCTGACCGACCAGATCTCCGCGCTCGACAAGCAACTGGCCGAGATCGCCGAGCTGGACAAGAAGAAGGCCGGGCTGCTCAAGCGCAAGCAGGTCATCGAGGAGTTGCAGGCCAGCCGCTCGCAGATGGTGCACCTGTTCGACGAACTGGCACGGACGATTGCCGATGGCACCCAGATCACCTCGATCGCCCAGAACGGGACCGAGATGACAATCCTGGGTCGCGCGCAGTCCAATGCCCGCGTCAGTACCTACATGCGCAACCTGGATGCATCGGGCTGGATGGGTAATCCCGACCTGGCGGTGATCGAACTGCGCGGCACCGACCCGGGCTTGCCGAACGAGTTCTCGCTCAAGGTCACGCTGAAGAACCCCAACGATCCCAACGCACCCGCGGCCGTTGGTGCGCCTGCACCAGCCGACGCGCCACTGCCGGTTGCGCCGCTGCCCTCCGGGCAAGCGCCTGCCCTTGATCCGGGCGCGCCTGCTGCTGCGACGAGCGTCGCCCCGGCAGCACCGGCGACGGTTCCAGCCACCGTACCCGCCCCGGCAGCAGCCGGAGCGACCCCGCCGGCCGCAGCCACGCCGGCGGCGCCTGCCGCGGGAGCCAAGCCATGAGCAAGAAGGGAATGGATCTTCGCAACCTCGACACCAGCAACCCGGGGTCCTGGCCGCTGCCGGTGAAGCTTTTCGCCTGCATTTTCGCCGGCCTGGTGATCATTGGCCTGGGCTGGTACTTCTTCGTCGCCGATCGCAAGACCCAGCTTGAGGGATTGGTCGCGGAGCAGGAGACACTGAAGGCGACCTTCGTCGACAAGCAAGGCCGCGCTGCCAACCTCGAGCCGCTCAAGCAGCAGCTTGCGCAAATGGAGTTGATGCTCCAGCAGATGCTTCGCCAGTTGCCCAGCAAGAACGAGATGCCCGACCTGATCGTGGACGTTTCGCAGACAGCGTTGGCCACCGGCATCAGCAACGAGCTGTTCCAGCCGGGCCCGGAAACGGCGAAAGAGTTCTACGCCGAAAAGCCGATCAACCTGCGCATGGTCGGCACCTACCACCAGTTTGGCGCCTTCGTCAGCGGCGTGGCCTCGTTGCCGCGGGTGGTGATCATGACCATGCACAACATCTCGCTGACGCCCAGGGCCGGCAAGCCGGGTCTGCTGGTGCTGCAGGGAACGATCAAGACCTATCGCTACCTGGATGACGACGAGATCGCCGCCCAGCAAACGGCACCCGCCGCGGGAGTGAGCAAGTGATGGCCAGCAACGCATTCCGCGCCGCCGTCCTGCTCGCCGTGTTCGGCTTGGGCCTGTCCGGTTGCGCCAGCGACACCAAGGAAATCGAGGAATGGGTGGCCGAGGTGAAGGCGCGTCCTGCACCGCCGCTCGATCCGCTCCCGGTGATGAAGCAGTTCGAGTCGTTCGAATACTCGGCCGAGGGCCTGCGCGATCCGTTCGCCGTGCCCGCTCCGGATCGCGACTCGGGCAGCGGCCTGCGGCCGGACCCGAACCGGCGCAAGGAAGTGCTGGAAGCCTTTCCGCTCGACGGCCTGAACATGGTCGGCACGATCGGGGCAGGCGGTGGCTTGGTCGGACTCGTTCTGGCGCCGGACAAAGTGACGTACCGGGTGCGCCCGGGAAACTATCTAGGCCAGAGTGATGGCCGAATCACCGCGGTGCATGAAGACCGCATCGAAATGGTCGAACTGGTACCGGATGGGGCGGGTGGCTGGCTGGAACGCCAGGCCAAGATCGTTCTTGAAGACAATGATTGATTTGGGGGACAACGCGATGACCGCAATGAAGATGACCGGCGTGGGCAAGGCAAGTCGAGCCTTGCGCAACACCGCGATGGGCCTTGGCCTGATGCTGGTCAGCGCCCAGGCGCTAGCCGACAACGTGCTGCAGGACGTCCGCTACGCGGCGGCGCCCGGCGGCAAGGTGGACATCACCCTGCAGTTCGCGAAGCCGGTCGGGGAGGTCCAGGCCTTCACCACCGATAGCCCCCCGAAGATTGCGATCGACCTGCCGGAAACGACCAGCGCGCTGAGCAAGCGTCGCGTGGTGATCGGAAGCGGCGCAACCTCGGCGGTCTCGGCGGTTGAAGCCGGCGGACGGACCCGCGTCGTGATTGACCTGCTGCGGCCCGCAGGTTACGTGACTCGCAGCTCCGGCAACCTGCTGGTGGTGACGGTGGATGCCGGCTCTGTGCAGCAGGCCGGTGCGGCCATGGTGCAGAGCGCCGATCCGACCAAGCGCTCGGCCGCCACGGCGACCGTGTCCAACATTGATTTCCGCCGCGGCGACAACGGCGCCGGTCGGGTGATCCTGCGCTTCGACAACCCTGCAGTTGCGCCGGACATGCGCAATGACGGCAAGCAGGTCATCGTGGACGTCAGCAACGCGACCATCCCGGAGGCCCTGCGCCGCCGCCTGGACGTGACCGACTTCGCCACCCCGGTGGTCAGCGTCGAGCCGCGCAACAACGCCGGTGCGACCCGCTTGGTGATCAACACCAATGGCGCCTACGAGAGCATGGCTTACCAGACCGGCAACGAGTACGTGGTCGAAATCACGCCCAAGCGTGGCGCTGCCTCGACGGCGGCCCAGCCCGGCGTCATGCGCGCAGCGGGTGCGATCGGTACCGGTGGGACCTCGCAGCGTTATGCCGGCAAGCCGGTGACCTTCAACTTCCAGGACGTGCCGGTGCGCACGGTGCTGCAGCTGATCGCCGAGGAGTCCAACCTCAACATCGTGGTCGCCGACACGGTCTCGGGCAGCGTCACGCTGCGCCTGATCAATGTGCCGTGGGACCAGGCGCTGGAAATCCTGCTGCGGGCCAAGGGCCTGGACCAGCGCCGCGACGGCAACGTCGTGTGGGTTGCGCCACAGGCCGAGTTGTCGGCGTATGAGCTGGCGCAGAACAATGCGCGGATCAACCTGGAGAACTCCGGTGAGCTGCTCACCGAGTACATCCCGATCAACTACGGCAACGCCCAGGACTTGATCGCCATCATCCAGGCGAACGGATCCGGTGGCGGTGGCGCGGCGGGCGGCGGCGGTGCTGCTGGCGGCAATCGAGGATTCCTGTCCGCACGCGGCAGCATCAGCGCCGACACGCGTACCAATACATTGCTGATCAGCGACACGCGCAAGAAGATCGACGAGATCCGGCGCATGCTCGAAGTGCTCGACCGCCCGGTTGACCAGGTACTGATCGAGGCCCGCGTGGTAATCGCCGACGAAACCTTCGCCCGCGACATTGGCGCCTCCTTCAGCATGAGCAACGTCAACAATC
>JBKJMY010000284.1:0-3532 GCA_046596115.1 Arenimonas sp. | reverse complement strand
CGCATCCCGGTCGGGCGCGACGCCACCAGCGTCGCCCTGCTCGCGCCGGGCACGGTGCGCGGCGACGCCGCGTTCGGCAACCTCGCTTCCTTCGGCGGTGGTGCTGTTTCCGAGAACCAGTACTTCGTCAACGGCTTCAACATCTCGAACTCCTTCAAGAACCTCAACTTCGGTCAGATTCCGTTCGAAGCCATCGCCGAGCAGCAGATCAAGACCGGCGGCTACGGCGCCGAGTTCGGTCGCGCCACCGGCGGCGTCATCAACCTGGTCACCAAGCGCGGTTCCAACGAGTTCCACGCTGGCGCCAACATCTTCTACTCCCCGGAGTCGCTGAAGGGCCACAACCCGGACGTGTACTTCAACGATCCGCGCTTCCCGGGCGGCCAGCGCTGGGTCTCTGACAACAGCAAGGACACCGGCGGCACCACTGTCAGTGGTTCAATCTGGGCCAGTGGCGCGCTGATCCAGGACCGCCTGTTCGGCTACGCCCTGCTGCAATATGCACGCCGCACCGGCGCCGACACCTTCGGTTCGATCTTCAGCAATTCCAACACCGAACTCGAGTCGAAAACCCCGACCTGGTTGGTCAAGCTGGACTGGAACATCAACGACAGCCATATCCTCGAGCTGACCGCGTTCTCGGACACTCAGAAGGATGAGTTGACCACCTACCGCAGCCCCACGGCTAACCGTGGCGCCGGTCGCTTCCTCACCACGGTGCAGCCGGCGCCGGTCCTCACGGCCGCCAACACGGACCTTCCCGCCAGCATCGCGCTGCAGCGTGGTGCGCCCGTCGGTACGCTGTTCACCGAGAACGGTGGCAACAGCTATTCGCTTAAGTACACCGGCTATCTGACCGACAACTTCACCCTGTCGGCCCTGTATGGCCATGGCGAGTCCAGCCGCCAGCAGTACGGCATTGCCGCCAATGGCGTGCGCTCCGAGTACAACGGCGTGGTCGGTAGCGCAGCTGTAGGCTGCCCGAACGTCGTGGACCTCCGCACCGGCGCTACTCCGATTGCGACCTGCAACTTCATCGGTCTCCTGACTTCGGTGAATTCCGGCGACGAGCGCGACCAGTTCCGTATCGATGCCGAGTGGACGCTTGGCGACCACCTGATTCGCTTTGGCTTTGACGGTGACAACTTCACCTCCATCGACGGCGAGTCGATTGAAGGCGGCGCTACCTGGCAGTACCGCAATCCGCTGACCACCGGTCCGCTGGCAGGCGTGAACCGCGTTCGCAAGCAGGTCTTCCAGACCGGCGCCAAGGTGGAAATCAACTCCAAGGCGTACTACGTCGAAGACCGCTGGCAGATCACGCCGAACTTCCTGGCCTATCTGGGCCTGCGCTGGGACAGCTTCGAGAACGTCAACGGTGCCGGCGGCAAGTTCGTTTCGATCAAGAATCAGCTTGGCCCGCGCCTCGGCTTCAGCTGGGATGTGAACGGCGACTCGTCGTTCAAGGTCTACGGCAATGCCGGTCGCTACGCGCTTCCGCTCACCGCGACGGTTGCGGTCCGCGGCGCCAGCGCCTCGCTGTTCACCCGCCAGTTCTTCAGCTACACCGGCATTGACCCGGTTACGGGCGCGCCGATTGGCACGGTCCCGACCAGCTCGATCCAGTACATCAACAATGAATTCGGCCTGGGCAAGGACGAGCGGACCATCGCCGACCAGAACCTGAAGCCGATGTACCAGGACGAGTTCATCCTGGGCTTCCAGGCCCAGCTGACCGACCACCTGACCGGCGGCATGCGCGGTATCTACCGTGACCTGAAGGCCGCGATCGACGACCAGTGCGACTACCGTCCGATCTACGCCTACGCCGTGGCCAATGGCCTGGAGTTCAATCCGCAGAACACCGGCTTTGCTTACTGCCATCTGTACAACCCGGGCAAGGACGCAACCTTCCTGGTTGACGTGGACGGCAACGGCACGCTGGAGACCATCAACCTGAGCGCTGCGACGCTGGGTCCGGACGCGATCCGTACCTACAAGGCCATGGAGTTCTTCCTCGAAGGCAGCTGGGACAAGTTCTTCATGCAGGCGTCCTATACCTGGTCGAAGAGCCGCGGCAACACCGAGGGTGGTGTGAAGTCGGATATCGGCCAGGATGACACCGGCACGACCCAGGACTTCGATTACCCCGAACTGTCGATCGGTTCGCTCGGCTACCTGCCGAACGATCGCCGCCACGCGTTCAAGGTGTTCGGCAACTACCAGATCACCGATGAGTGGTCGGTGGGCGCGAACCTGCTGGTCCAGTCGGGTCGTCCGGAAAACTGCTTCGGCTTCCTGGATGGTCGCAATACCTCCGCGTACGCCAATGGCTACTTCTCGTGCAACTCGGGTCCGGCCCAGCCGCGCTTCCTCGACGTGGCCCAGACCATGCCGAATCCGCTTTGGCACGGTGGTGGCAACAACGGCACGACGGTGGTTCCGCGTGGCACCGTGGGCCGTACGCCCTGGTCCCGCACGATCGACATGAACGTTGCGTATAAGCCCAATTGGGCCGACGGCCACTTGACCCTGAAGGCTGACGTCTTCAACGTGTTCGACGAGCACGCTGCGACCGCGGTTTCCGAGACGGGTGAGAACTCCGCCGGCGATCCGCAGCCCGACAGCTACCTGACGCCGGTGTCGTACCAGCGTCCGCGTTCGATCCGCTTCCTGGTCCAGTACGACTGGTAATACATTGCTTCAGCAGTAACTTCGCGGCCGCCTTCGGGCGGCCGCTTTTTTTTGCCTGTTGTTTGCGTGGGCATGGCGTTTGCCGGCCGGAGTCACCAGAATCACGGCATGCCCATCGACACCTCCTTTGGCTTGCACCGCTTCTGGCAACAGGCCGAGGCCGCCCTTGCCGCCGGACGCCTGGGTGCGGCGCGCGCGGCCTACCAGTCGATCCTCGCGCTGGATCCAGCCCATCCGGGCGCCTTGCTCCGGTTGTCCACGGTGGCCACTGGCGAGCGCCGCTATCGCGCGTCCATCTCTCCGTTGCTTGAACTGGCACGGGTCGGCACCCGCGAACCGGACCTGCTGGTCCTGCTCGCCGCAAGCCTGCACCGGCTCGGAGAGGCCGCTGCTGCACGCCGCTGCCTCGACTCCCCCGCGCTGGCTTCGTCCCGCGATCGCACGCTGCTTGAACAGGCTGCGCAAGTGGCCAGCCAGTTGGAAGACTTGCCACGTGCTGGCGCGCTGCTGGGCGCGGCCGAGCGACTCGGCGGCGCGACTCCTTCGAGCAGCTACCTTCGCGCGATGCTTGCGTTGTTCAACGGCGAGCTCGATACATCCGGGCGCCTGCTGGAAGACTGCATTGCGCAGGCGCCGGGACATGCGCAAGCGCACTGGGCGCTGGCGCGGCTGCGCCGGCAGTCGGCCGAGTCCAACCATGTCGCGCGACTGCAGGCGCGACTTGCCCAAGCCGCCGATCCCGCGGCGCGGGCGTATCTCGCATTTGCACTATTCAAGGAACTCGACGACCTTGGGCAGACCGACCAAGCCTGGGCTGCCTTGATGGCGGGCTGCGATG
>JBKJMY010000214.1:0-3927 GCA_046596115.1 Arenimonas sp. | reverse complement strand
CGCGCCGCATTCGCGGACTGGCAACACGCGGCAACCAGGGCACTGCAAAGCCAAGCGCCTAGCCTGCTCATGGCTCGCCCTGCGCCGTTGCGCGGCGCGCTGGCGTGGGCGCGACATAGCCCACGCCGACCAGCAACAAGCCCACCGCCATGAACGAAACGATGCCGGCCATGTTGCCCATGTACTGTCGATCCACGAGCAGCAGTTTCACCAACACGATTCCCATCAGCGCCGCGCCCGCCCACCAGATGCGCCGGTCGCCGCGCCGTGATCCCAGGATCCAGGCGCCGACGCCGAGCAGGCTCCAGGCGACGGTCAGGCTGGCCTGGGCAACACCGGTGCCCAGGAGCGCCGGCGACCAGGGGTCACCGTTCAAGTGGTGGACTGCACGCAGCGTGGCCATCGTCAATGCGGCGAATGCAACCAGCGGCGCCGCCTGGCGCAGCGGACGCAGCGCCGCTTCCGCACCGGCGAACGCGTACAGCAGCAGCGCCACGCCCAGCAGGCTGAGCTCCAGAGGATTGAGCACGGGGACGTACGGCAGCGGCGCCGCGGCGCCTTCGGCGAACAGGGCACTGGTCCAGCCGATTGCAAGCAAACCGACGGCGGGCGCCAGCCAGCCCCAGCGATAGTCGGGAAAATGCGCGGCGCGTGGCCAGGCGAATGTGCCGGGACGACGCCAGGCAAACAGCAGCATGAGTGCCAGCGGTGCGCTGGTAGCCAGTACACGCCAGCCATCGGCCAGCGCGGGCACATCCGCGCCGCTGCCGCGGGTCAGGCTGCCGGCCTGCAAGGTCAATGCCGATGCCAGGGCCCACAGGCCAGCCAGGTGCGCGATGGCAAGTCCGTTCGACGCGTACTCGGAAAGCGCGCGCATCGCAGCAAGCCAGGCAATCGCCAACAGCAACCAGACCGCCGCGGTCTCCTCCGACACGGGCTGTCCAAATCGCGCCTGCGCCCAGGTGACCAGGAGCAGGCCCGTCAACGAGCACGTTGCGATCGCGGCATCCAGGCGCGGCCAGCGCAGCACGATGCGCAGCGCGGCGGCGGCACCCAACGAAATCGCGACATAGACCCCGGCGAATTGCCATTCGCCGATCACGCGCCCGGCCAGGTCAAGTTGCGCCAGCCCGCCGAACGCCCACCACAACATTCCCCACCAGAAGGCGATGGCAGGCAGTGCAAACCGCGGCGCATGGCGCTCGTGGATCAGCGCAAGCGCAAACCCGGCGAATGCCAGCATCGCTGCGCCGAGCCAGGTGGCGTTGAGTAGCAGCGTCGGCGCTTCGGGCGGCAGGTGGTGGTCGAGACTGATCAGGTACGAGCCGGCCGCCAATAGTTGCAATGCAAGCCCGGCCAGCCAGGGAAAACGTCGGCCTTGGCGCAAGCCGAGCCATGCCGCGCCGGCACCTTCCAGCGCCCAGACACTGGCCGTGGTGCTGGCGCTGAATGCAAGCGGGACGGCAAGCGTGGCGAAGCCCAGCGCAAGTGCGCCATAGGCTTCCGACAGCAGGCGCTCGCCCGGGCGGCGACGCAGGAAATACACCAGGCCGGCATACACCGACGCCACTGCGATGGCGCTGAACGCCAATCCCAGACTGTCGTCCCTGAGCAGTGCCGCCTGCATCGGGAACGCGACCAGTGGCGTGCCGAACACCAGCGTGCCGTCGACCCAGGGCCGCTTGTGTTCGGACTGACGCAACACGTACACCAGGCCAATCACGATGTAGAACAGGAAAAACAGCAGCAGAAATGGTTCCACGCTGGCAAACAGCTCCGGCCGGTAATAGGTCGCGCCCCAGGCAGCGCCGACGCCGAAGGTGAATCCGAACCCGAGCAGGTTGAGCAAGCGCCAGCTGCGTCGCCATGAAATCGCGAACACCGCCGCGTTGAGCACGGCGTAGTAGGAAAACAGACCGACATGGTTGGCGCTGCCGGTGGCAATCAGCACCGGCGCCAGATAGCCACCCAGGAAGCCGAGCAGGGCCAGCCAGATCGCATCCTGCAAGACCGCGAGCAAGGCCGCGCCGGCGACCAGCAGCACCACCATCGCGAATGCCGCCATTGGCGGCAGCAGCGAGTACATCCGAAACGCCGCAAACACGGTCAACAACAGGACACCGATCGCCCCACCCTGCAAGCTCAATCCAAACGCCGGGCGGCGCAGCCGCTCGCGCCAGCCCCAGGTCATCCCCGCCAGCGCGGCAGCAGCGAACACCGCCAGGCGCAGTTCGATCGGCATGGTGAAATAGCCTTGCGCTGCCGCGTAGCGCAGCGCCGCAGCGACGCCGAACAACAGCACCAGCACGCCGACCTTTACCGGCACATTGCCCTCGGTGAACCAGGCCTTGGCGCGCAGCACGGCGTGGTCCATCCAGTTGGGCGCGCTTGGGGGCGGCGGCGTCCAGGCAGTGCCACGCGACGCGCTCGCGGTGGTGGTGGCGTGCGTGACGCCCGGTTCTGTGGAGGCTCCACTCACCTGCCCGCCTGCGCTGGTCGCGGAGGCGGAGCTCGCGGCTGGGCGTGCGGCTACCGGCATCGGCAGTGGTGGCGGCGAAGCAGGCGATGACAGGGCTGACGCGTATGACGGCGAGGGCGACAGCGAAGCCGGCGTTACCGTTGCGGGCGCAGCCGCAGAGGGTGGCGGTGCGTGGGTCGCGGCAGCCGCGGCGTAGGCAGCGAGCCGGCCGCGCAGGGCCTTGAGTTCTTCAGTCAACCCATTGATTCGACCACGCATCCTCACTTGGCCGACCAGGATGAACGCAACGAGGAAACCGACAATGGCTGCGAAGCCCTGGTCGCTATCCCAGAAAATCACGCCCAGCAGCGCCCCAACCAAGCCCAGGAACCAATTCACGCGCACCTCGCCCGATTTGCGTGCGGCCAGTCTGCCGCAGCGGCGGTACGAATGACAGGGCCGGGTCAGCCCATGGCGTCATAACCACCCGGCACGCCCTTGGTAGCGACCGCGACCGCATCGTGCGGATGCAGGCTCTCGAAGTGCGACGCGCGCACCCAGAAATCACTGATCCGCTCGTCTGCATCCAGTGCCGACTGCATGCGTCGCGCCGCATCCTCGCAGAACATCAGGTTGCGTCCGTTGAGGCGCGCAAAGGCTTGCTCGTCCTCGCGCTTGACCGCGGTCTGCACCGGCGTCTGCAGCGCCGCCTCGATGCTGTCGACGATCTCCAGCACGGGCAGGTGGCGGAACGATGGCGCCAGCCGCGCACGCACTTCGGCGCGGCTGCGCTGGCTGTGCGGCGTCGCATCGATGCCCTCCTCGCTGCCGAGCCAGGCGAGCACCGCGTCGCGATCGAGCGCTTCGCCGGCGGCGAATCGCGCGGTGAAGTTCTCCTGCACCAACTGCCGTGCAAGCGCCGCCGAACACGGGCAGGTACTGGAATAGGCAAGTTCCACGCCAAGTTCAAGCTTGAACTGGCTGCCCTCGAGCACGGCCTGGATGGTGACCGGGTAGGCTTTCCAGCCGGTATTGTCGCTGACCAACGCGGGACGACGCACCAGGTAATCGAAGCGCACGCGCAACATCGCGCGATCGGACAAACCAGCGTGCGAATCCAGGAAATCCTTGAGCAGGCGGCGCAGGCTGCACGGCGACAGCGGCTCGGCACCAAGCGCGCGATCCACGTGCAAGTACAGGCGCGACATGTGGATGCCGCGCACATCGGGGCGGGTCAAGTTGACGAAGGCATCCACCCGCGCGCCGCTGTGCATGATGTTTCCGGCGTCGTCGGCCAGCGAGACCGGAATCTCGATCTCGCCCATGCCGACCCAGTCGAGCTTGCCCGCCAGGGCCGGACGCTGCTCATTGGCAACGTCTGGCATGACTCGGGCGAGGTTTTCTCAGTGGATCGGGGCCATTTCTATGCTCGTCTGGTTGGTGTCAAAGTCCGTGGACTTTATCTGGGG
>JBKJMY010000206.1:0-5931 GCA_046596115.1 Arenimonas sp. | reverse complement strand
GGTGACGCACGACCAGGAGGAAGCCATGACCATGGCGACCCGGATCGCAGTGATGGACAGCGGGCGAATCCTGCAGGTTGGTACGCCAGACGAAATCTACGAGCAGCCCAGCACCAGGTTCGTTGCCCAGTTCATCGGCTCGGTGAACCTGTTCGAGGGCAAGATCGCCGAGGACGAGAAGGATTTTGCGATCATCGGCTCGCCTGCGCTGGCGTTCCCGATCCGCATCGGCCACGGCCTGACCGGGTTTGAAGGCCAGGACGTAGCGTTTTCGCTCCGCCCGGAAAAGGTCACGGTGACCAAGGACGAGCCGGAGGGCCGTTGCAACAAGGCGCAAGGCACGATCGAGGATATTGCCTATTTCGGTAGCCATTCCGTGTACCACGTGCAGCTTCCGTCGGGCTCCAGGGTGATGGCCAATTTCGTCAACACCCAGCGCTGGGCGTCGGAGCGTTTCACCTGGGGCGACGAGGTCTGGCTGTCCTGGGGCGATGACGCGGGCGTGGTGCTGACCGCATGAATGATTGCGAACCTTCGTACTTCCCGGCGCCGGGGCAGGGCGCTTGAACGGCCGCCTGCGCCGTTGGTTACCTGGGCCGCGCTGGCTGGTGATTGCGCCACCCTATGTGTGGATGCTGCTGTTCTTCGCCATCCCGTTCGCGATCGCGCTCAAGATCAGCTTCAGCCATGCGCTGATCGCCATGCCGCCGTACTCGCCGCTGGTCGGGGTCACCGACAAGGACCTGACGGTCACGCTGAACATCAGCAATTACCTGTACCTGATCCGCGACAGCCTGTACTACAGCGCCTACCTGAGTTCGCTGAAAATAGCGGTGATCTCGACCTTCCTGTGCCTGCTGATCGGCTATCCGATGGCCTACGCAATCGCGCGGATGCCGCCGGCGACGCGCAACATGGCGTTGATGCTGGTGATCCTGCCGTCGTGGACCTCATTCCTGATCCGCATCTACGCCTGGATCGGCATCCTGAAGAACAATGGCCTGCTCAACAACGCATTGATCTGGCTCGGAGTGATCGATCAACCACTGCAGATCCTGCACACCAATGTCGCCGTTTACATCGGCATCGTCTATGCCTACCTGCCCTTCATGGTGCTGCCGCTCTACACCAACCTGGTCAAGCTTGATGGCCGCTTGCTCGAAGCGGCATACGACCTCGGGGCAAAGCCGTGGAAGGTGTTCCTGAAGATCACGCTGCCCCTGTCGCGTTCGGGAATCATCGCCGGCTCGATGCTGGTGGCGATCCCGGTGGTGGGCGAGTTCGTGATTCCGGAATTGCTCGGAGGACCCGATACCCTGTTGATCGGCAAGGTGCTGTGGGACGAGTTCTTCAACAATCGTGACTGGCCCGTGGCCTCGGCAGTGTCAACGGTCATGCTCGTGCTGCTGCTCGTGCCGATCCTGATCTTCCACCACTACGAGGCGAAGGAACTGGAGCATCGGCTGACATGAGCCAGCGCACCGGGACATCGCCGTTGCTGCGCGCGATGCTGGCCATCGGCTTCGTCTTCCTCTACGCGCCGATTCTCAGCTTGATCGTGTACTCGTTCAATGAGTCCAAGCTGGTGACGGTCTGGTCGGGCTTCTCGTTGAAGTGGTATGGCGAGTTGTTCCAGGACGACGGGATCATGAAGGCGGCGTGGACCAGCATCCGCATCGCCTTCGCGACGGCTTGTGCGTCGGTGGTGCTGGCGACGATCGCGGCACTGGTGATGACTCGATTGCGGCCCTTCAAGGGCAAGACCCTGTTTGGGGCGTTGATTACCGCGCCGCTGGTCATGCCCGAGGTAATCACTGGCCTGTCGATCCTATTGCTGTTCGTGTCCATCGGCATGGCGCGCGGCATGACGACCATCTGGATTGCACACGTGACCTTCTGCGTCTCGTTCGTCGCGGTGGTGGTCAACTCGCGGCTTGGCGAACTGGACAAGTCGATCGAGGAGGCTGCGATGGACTTGGGCGCGAACCGGGTCAAGGTGTTCTTCCTGATCACCCTGCCGATCATCATGCCGGCGCTGGTGTCTGGCTGGCTGCTGGCGTTCACGCTGTCGATCGACGACCTCGTGGTTGCAAGCTTCGTGTCTGGGCCGTCTTCAACGACGCTGCCGATGAAGGTCTTCTCTTCGGTGCGCTTGGGCCTGAGCCCGAAGATCAACGCCCTGGCGACCCTGATGATCCTGGTGGTGTCCTTGGCCGCCGGAGTGGCCTGGTGGCTCATGGCGCGCGAAGAGCGACGCCGACAGCGCGACATGCAGATGGCGCTGCAACAGGGCTGAGCCCTGCGCTGCAAGAGTTACGGCCGTCATGCAACCCTTCAGGCGGCATGCCGCAAACTCGTACAACGACAGGAGACATCACATGGACGTCGAAGTCACCAATCCCTGGACCGGCCAGGTGGATTATCGTTACACCTACCAGGACTGGGAGGCCGCCGATGCGCGGCTGGCAGCGGCATCGACCGCCTTTCCAGCATGGTCGTCGCGACCACTCGCCGAGCGCGGGGCGCTGTTGGTACGCGTCGGAGCGACATTGCGCGAGCGCCGCGAGGCCATCGCCCGGATCATGACCGCAGACATGGGCAAGCTGCACCGGGAAGCCTTGGCCGAGGTCGACAAATGCGCCGGCGCCTGCGACTACTACGCGGCCCACGCTGCCGACTACCTGCGCGAACAGCCGGTCGCCACCGAGGCCGTGCGCAGCTATGTCCGCTACACGCCGATCGGCTGCGTGTTCGCGATCATGCCGTGGAATTTCCCGATCTGGCAGGTATTCCGGTTCCTGGCGCCGACACTGATGGCGGGCAATGTTGCCCTGCTCAAGCACGCGACCAATGTGCCTCGCTGCGCGGATGCCATTGCCGGTGTCTTGCATGCCGCGGGAATCCCGGACGGCGTGTTCGGCGTGCTGCACATCGACAATGAACTCGCCGCAAAGGTCATCGCCGATCCGCGCGTGCATGCGGTGACGCTCACCGGCAGCGAGCGTGCGGGCCGGTCGGTCGCCGCATCGGCAGGCAAGGCGCTCAAGAAATGCGTACTCGAATTGGGCGGCAGCGACCCGTTCGTGGTACTCGACGACGCCGACCTGGATGCCACCATCCCGATGGCGGTCAGTTCGCGGTTCTCCAATGCCGGGCAGACCTGCATCGCGGCCAAGCGCTTCATCGTCACCGCGGGCATTGCCGATGAATTCGTGCGCCGCTTCGTGGAGGCTGCGGGAAAACTCGCGGTGGGTGATCCGGACGACCCTGCCAGCAACCTTGCACCCATGGTGCGCGCCGACCTGCGGGATGAATTGCACAAGCAGGTACAGGAAAGCATCAGCGCTGGCGCGGTGGCGTTGCTCGGCTGCGTGCCGGGCGAGGGCGCAAGCCACTATCCCGCATCCATCCTGGATCGCGTGGTTCCAGGAATGCCGGCGTACGCAGATGAACTGTTCGGTCCGGTGGCGAGCATCCTTCGCGCGACCGACGATGCCGATGCGTTGCGCCTGGCCAACGACACCAGCTTCGGCCTCGGCGCCAGCGTCTGGAGCGCAGACGCTGGGCGCGGCGAGTTGATCGCGCGCGGAATCCGTGCGGGTGCCTGTTTCGTCAATGCCATCGTCCGCAGTGATGTCCGGCTTCCCTTCGGCGGCACCAAAGGCTCCGGCTATGGCCGCGAGCTTGCCGAGCACGGCATCCACGAGTTCATGAACATCCAGACGCTCTTCGTGGACGCTGCCCCGGCCGCGGCAATTCCGGCGAACCACCCGGGCGAGTAACGCGCGCGGCTTCGTCCTCGTGGCTTCCAGCGTTTATGATCGGCGCTTCCGATCCGATGGAGTCGCCGATGTCCACGCCACTTGCTGCCGGCACCCGGCCCGCGCCCGAACTGACCTTCCGCGCGGTGCTGCTCGCTGTCGTGCTGGCGATGACCCTGGCCGCCGCGAATACTTACCTGGGCCTGTTCGCGGGCCTGACTATCGCATCGGCGATTCCTGCCGCCGTGGTGTCGATGGCGGTGCTTCGCGCATTGGGTGGTGGGCACATCCTCGAGAACAACATCGTATCCACCGGGGCATCGGCGGGTTCATCGATCGCAACCGGTGTGATCTTCACCATCCCGGCGCTGATCATCCTCGGCTACTGGCAGGACTTCCGCTATTCCTGGGTGTTGGCGATCGCGGGCCTCGGCGGACTGCTTGGCGTGCTGTTTTCGGTGCCGCTGCGACGCTCGATGATCGTCGAGCAGGGCCTGGCCTTCCCGGAGGGCAAGGCCGCGGCGGAAGTGTTGCGTACAGGGGACAACCCGGGGCAGGGCGTCAAGTTGCTCGCCGGCTCGGCGCTGCTGGGTGGTTTCGTGAAGCTGTGCGCGTCCAGCGGATTGCAGCTGATCCCGGACACCGCGGCGATATCCGGCTGGATCGGCAAAGGCCTGGGCTACTTCGGCACCAACCTGTCGCCGGCGCTGTTCGGCATCGGCTACATCGTCGGCCTGAACATCGGCATCGTGATGCTGGCTGGCGGCATGATCAGCTGGAGCATCGCCATCCCGATCTACAGCGCCTGGTTCCTGCAGGGCAATCCCGATTTGGCCGCTGCCGTAGCGGCTTCGAGCCCAACCGACGCTGCCTATGCGATCTGGAGCGCGCAGATCCGCTACCTCGGCGTCGGCGCGATGCTGGTCGGCGGCATCTGGACCTTGTTCTCGATGCGCAAATCCCTGTTCTCCGGCATTGCCAGCGGCCTGTCGGCACGCAAGACCGCAGTCGCCAGTGGTCCACTCCCGACCAGCGAGCGCGACATCCCGATGCGCTACATCCTGATCGGCCTGCTGTTATTCACGCTGCCGCTGCTTGCGCTGTACCAGACGATCGTTTCCAACTGGGGCGTGAGCATCCCGATGACGGTGATCATGATCGTCGCCGGGTTCCTGTTTGTCTCGGTGTCGGCCTATATGGCCGGTCTGGTTGGATCCTCGAACAATCCGGTCTCCGGCCTGACCATCTGCACGATCCTGTTCGCGGCCTTCGTGCTTGCCCTCATGCTCGGGCGCGACTCGACGATCGGCGCAGTTGCGGCGATCATGATCGGTGCGGTGGTGTGCTGCGCAGCCTGCATCGGCGGCGATAATCTGCAGGACCTCAAGTGCGGCCACTTGCTTGGCGCGACTCCGTGGAAGCAGCAGTTGATGCTGGCGATCGGGGCGGTTTCGAGCGCGCTTGTGATGGCGCCGGTACTGAATCTTCTGGCTGGCGCCTATGGCATCGCGGTGCCGCCGAGCGCGGCGCATCCGCATCCGCTGCTTGCACCGCAGGCCAACCTGATGGCCTCGGTGGCCAAGGGAATTTTCGGCGGCGAGCTGCCTTGGACCATGATTTACATCGGCATGGCGATCGGCGCGGCAATCATCGCACTGGACGAGGTGCTGAAGGCACGCGGTGCGAAGTTCCGGGTGCCGGTGTTGGCCTGTGCAGTCGGTATCTACCTGCCCGTGGACCTGGCGGTGCCAATTTTCTTCGGCGGCCTGCTCTCGCACCTGGTGGAAAGGCGCTTTGGCGGTGCGGCGATGGACGACGCCGCGCGCGAGAAACTGCACCAGAAGGGCACGCTGTTCTCGGCCGGGCTGATCACTGGCGAAGCGCTGACCGGCATTGCCATCGCAGTGCCGATTTTCGTGACCAAGCGCGCCGACGTCCTCGCCCTGCCTGCGTCGCTGCATTTCGGTGGCTGGCTTGGCCTGCTGATGATCGCGGGGCTGGCCTGGATCATGTGGCGGATGGCGACCCGGCGGAGCGTCGACTAGGACAGCGCGCCGACCGAGGCGTCTGGCCTGCGAAGGGTTCGCGCCGGTCAGGTCATCGCGCCAGCCAAGGCGTTGCGCCAGTCTCGCTGGCCTCGCTGGCCTCGCCCGCGTGCAAGGCGACCAGA